>CAJAEK010000054.1 GCA_903938735.1 uncultured Actinomycetes bacterium
CAGGTTTGATACGCGATCGTGACATCCGGCAAAACTTGGCCGGACTCTAATTCGATATCGCCAATACGTGCGAACAGCCGAAGACCGGGGTCATGGCTTTCTAGCCATGCCCCGGTCACCAATGGATTACTTGGCTGCGTCAAAACCATCTGCGATATCGGCCTTAATGTCGTCGATGTTCTCGATTCCCACCGAGAGACGAATCAAGCCTGGTGTGACACCAGCGGTTGCTTGTTCCTCGGGCGACAATTGAGAGTGCGTGGTGGACGCGGGATGAATGACCAACGAACGCACATCACCAATGTTGGCCACATGCGAGTGTAACTTCAAGGCTTCGACAAACTTCTTTCCTGCCTCGATGCCACCCTTGATTTCGAAGGAGAGGACCGATCCACTGCCCTTGGGCGCATACTTGTTCGCCAGCGCATGCCATGGTGATGACGTCAGTCCCGCGTAGTTGACCTTCTCGACCTGCGGATGCGAAGCCAAGTAATCGGCAACTGCCTTGGCATTCGACACGTGGCGTTCGATGCGAAGTGACAAGGTCTCGAGACCCTGCGCCAACAACCAAGCATTAAATGGGCTGACCGCAGCGCCGGTATCGCGCAGCAAGGTCAAACGAATCTTGAAGATGTATGACAAGTTCGCGCCGAACGCGGAACCGACGCCGAGTGCTTGTGCGTAGACAAGGCCGTGATAGCTAGGGTCTGGCTCGTTAAAGCCAGGGAACTTCGCGGCGTGCTTGGCGTAATCAAAAGTGCCAGCATCAACAATTGCGCCAACGACCGCGTTGCCGTGACCTGACAGGAACTTGGTCGCCGAATGCACAACCACGTCCGCGCCAAATTCAATCGGACGAATCAAATACGGTGTTGCAACGGTGTTGTCTACGATTAACGGCACGTTGTTGTCGTGCGCCACCTTTGCCACCGCTGAAATATCCAAGAGTTCATTCTTTGGATTCGCAATCGTCTCACCGAAGAACGCCTTGGTGTTGGGACGGACAGCCGCCTGCCATGAAGCAGGATCGGATGGATCCTCAACGAAGGTGACGTCGATGCCAAACTTCTTCAGGGTGTAGTGGAACAAGTTATAAGTACCGCCGTAGAGGCTTGGTGACGAAACGATGTGATCACCCGCTTCTGCCACATTCTGAACCGCATACGTAGTCGCAGCGGAACCCGATGCCAACAAGAGTGCAGCTACGCCGCCTTCAAGCGATGCGATGCGTTGTTCGACTGCATCTTGGGTGGGGTTCATCAAGCGGGTGTAAATGTTTCCGAGCTCTGCCAACCCAAAGAGATCGGCCGCGTGCTTGGTATCGCGGAATTGATACGCGGTGGTCTGATACAACGGTAGCGCGCGAGCGCCGGTTGTTGGATCAGGGACTTGACCCGCATGGACTTGGCGAGTTTCGAATGACGCCTTAGCTGGATCGAATGACTTATTTGATGTAGAAGACATTGCTAACCTCCGAAGAATCAGGGGCTATATAAATGCCAAAACGCACCGTCGTGAAACGACCGATGCGCCAGATAATTATCTAGCCGCGCTTGCCGATTGCCTTGTGCAATCTGCCTGGTCTTCACCCGGAGCACCCCACCGCGGTGGAGGGTTGCCGTCCAGTAAGCCGGGGCTAAAACCTGGAACTCGTGACCTGCGTAAATACTAAAAGATGAAAGCGCGGTTTGTCTAAACGCGAACCGCTCGCGGTGTCGCGACTATTCCCGCCAAGCCGAGGTAATCGGCAACCGGCGATCCTTGCCAAATGCGCGAGTCGAAATCTTGGTGCCGGGCGGATATTGGCGTCGCTTGTATTCGGCGGCATCCACCATTCGAATGACTCGCTCGGCTAGCGCTCGGTCAAAGCCGGCGGCCAAGATCGCTTCCAATCCCCCATCTTGCTCAATGTAAATATGCAACAACTTGTCCAGCGTCTCGTACTCCGGCAGCGAATCGCTGTCCTTCTGGCCAGGTCGCAACTCGGCACTTGGCTCTTTCGAAATTGAGTTGACGGGAATCGGCGCGACTTCGTGCCACTGCGCCGCCATGGCATTTCGCCAACGGGCCAACGCCCAGACCTCGGACTTCAACAAATCTTTGATGGGTGCATAGGCGCCGACTGCATCGCCATACAACGTGGAATATCCGACCGCCAGCTCTGATTTGTTACCGGTCGCCAAAACCAAATGACCTTCTTGGTTGGAGATGCCCATCAACGTTGTGCCACGCACTCGGGCCTGCACGTTCTCTTCCGCCATTCCGGTTAATCCCAAGTTATCCAGAAACGCCCCCACCATCGGTTCGATCGGAACGATGCGATAGTTCAAACCAATATTGCGGGCCAACTCGGCGGCATCCGCCAGTGAATGATCCGATGAATATTTGCTGGGCATACCCACGCCGTAGACCTTCTCCGCGCCAACCGCATCGGCCGCGATTGCTGCTACGACAGCCGAATCAATTCCGCCGGAGAGGCCAATCAAGACGCTAGAAAATTTATTCTTCTCAACATAATCACGAAGCCCAACCGCCATCGCGCGCCAGACCTGGGCGGGGTCGGTTAGTCGCATCGCCACGCCAGGTACGGATGGCTTGTAATACGGAATTCGCTCTTCGCTGATCACGACATCCGGCGTGCCGGTATGGGCGCGCACATTCACATCCACAATCATCAATCCATCATCAAACTGTGGTGCGCGGGCGATTACGTTGCCCTCACCATCCACGACAATGCTGTCGCCATCAAAAACTAAATCGTCCTGCCCGCCGGTCATATTGACGTAGACAAGAGGTGCGCCGACGTCGACGGCGCGCTGTGACACAAGCGAGCTGCGAGCGTCGCCCTTGGATCGCTCAAACGGACTTCCGTTCGGCACTAAGACCAACCCAACGTTGCGTTCTGCTAAATCAGAGACGGGGCCTTCGCTGCGCCAAATATCTTCGCAAATTGCGATGCCTACATCGACACCATGAATCCGCACCACCAGCGACTGGTCGCCTGGAACAAAGTTACGGAATTCATCAAAGACGCCGTAATTCGGCAGATGGTGCTTTACATATTTCGCGACAATCGCGCCGCGATGAATAACCGCGACCGCGTTCTGCGGCTTTCCGTCAGCGCTTTCATCCAAATAACCAACAACGACGACAAGCTCGCCGCAGAGCTCCTCCTGAAGAACGCGGGCCAGGCTCGCGACCGCGCTTCGGCTAGCGGCACGAAAGGTCGAGCGCAGAGCCAAATCTTCAACCGGATAACCAGTAATCGTCATCTCGGGAAAGAGTGCGATGTGGGCGGATTCCTTCACGGCTAGCTTTGCTTGTTGAACGATTAGCTCTGAGTTTGCGGAAATCGCACCAACCGTCGGGTTGATCTGAGCAAGCGCCACGCGCAGCTGCGCTATCTCGCTCAATCCCCGTTTCGCCATACCCCCAGCCTACCTCGCACGCCTATCAGCCAAGATTTGCTATAGATTTATCCCAGATATTTAGCGCCCGCGACCAGCTTTCGGCGAGGAGCAGCTAAAGCGAGGAGTACGTCCCATGTCTAATCAGACATCGCAGCAACCACGTATTACGACATCGGCGCTTGCTGCCAAAAAGGCACGTGGCGAGAAGTGGGCAATGCTCACCAGCTATGAGCAGATGACGGCCGAGATTTTCGATGAAGCCGGAATTCCGGTCCTGTTGGTCGGCGATAGTGCGGGCAATAATTTCTTGGGCGAGACCAACACGATTCCAGTCACGGTCGATGAATTGATCCCGTTGGCGCGAGCCGTGGTTCGCGGATCAGAGCGAGCAATGGTGGTTGCTGACTTTCCGTTTGGGTCGTATGAATCCGGACCCGATCAAGCGCTCGCGACTGGTATCCGATTTTTTAAGGAAGCAAAGGTTCATGCCGTAAAGCTTGAAGGCGGCACCCGAATCGTTCCGCAGATTCGCCACTTGGTTCAGTCCGGAATCCCGGTGATGGGCCACCTGGGATTGACCCCGCAATCCGTCCACGCACTGGGGGGATTTAAAGTGCAGGGCCGTGGTGAAGCCGGTGAATTACTGAAGGCTGAAGCGTTGGCTGTGCAAGATGCGGGCGCCTTTGCGTTGGTTCTCGAGCTGGTGCCAGCCGAGCTCGCCGCCGAAATCGCACAGCTGCTTACGATCCCAGTTATCGGAATCGGCGCTGGTCCCGATGTGGATGCCCAGGTCTTGGTCTGGACTGACCTGATGGGAATCACCAAGAACGCACCAAAATTGGCAAAGGCATATCGCAACCTGCGGGCCGAGATGCTGGCCGCCGCGACGGAATTTTCTGCCGATGTTTCGACCGGAACATTTCCGGGCCCGGAGCAGACTTTCCACTAACCTTTCGCAATGTCGTTAGGCCAGTCGCAATGTCGTTAGGAAAGCATCTCACCATCGACTTCTCCCCGATGAAGAAGTATCGGGATTTTCGATTGCTCTGGAGCGCAGGCTTCATCTCCAACTTTGGCTCGCAGATCACCTATGTGGCGCTGCCCTTTCAAATCAAGTTGCTGACGAATTCTTACTTAGCGGTTGGTGCGATGGGTGCGGTGGAGATTATTCCGCTCATTATTTTTGGTCTCTATGGCGGCGTGCTTGCCGACCGAGTAGACCGGAAGAAGATGATCTGGGTGACCGAGCTCGGCGCAATGGCCATGACCGGCATTTTGCTCGGCAATAGCCTGCTGCATAAACCGCACTTGCTAGTTCTCTACTTTGTCGCCGCTGGTTTTGCATGTTTCGACGGGTTGCAACGGCCGAGCCAAAACGCGATCCTGCCTCGGGTTGTTGACCACGATGACCTGCCATCGGCAAATGCGCTGATGAGTATCCGCTGGCAGTTCGGCGTCATCACCGGACCCGCGCTCGCCGGAATCTTGATTGCATCAGCTGGTGTATCGGCCGGGTTCATGGTGGACATTGCGAGCTTTGCTATTTCGCTCTCGTTGTTATGGCGAGTTCGTTCGGTCATCCCCGCAAATCGCAGCGAAGCCGCCACTCTGGCCAGCCTCGTAGAAGGAGTGAAATACGCTGCTTCTCGACGTGATTTGATGGGTACGTATGTCGTTGATTTATCAGCAATGTTTTTTGCAATGCCCAATGCGCTCTTTCCATTTTGGGCCGACCATCTCCATGCCCGCTGGGCGCTAGGAATGTTTTATGCCGCCGGAACAGTCGGCGCAATTCTGGTCACGATGACCAGCGGCTGGATGCGGTCGTATCCGCACCATGGTCGCGCGGTTTTGCTTGCCGCAATCGGTTGGGGCGTCGCCATCACCTTGGCGGGCGTCACGAATTCGTTAGCAGTGACGATCTTTTTTCTGGCGATGGCGGGTGCATCCGACCAATACAGCGCCCTCTTCCGCAGTGCGATCTGGAACCAATCCATCCCCGACCATCTCCGCGGTCGGCTCTCCGGAATCGAATTACTGTCCTACTCAGTCGGTCCGTTGGGTGGCCAATTGCGTGCCGGAACGGTTGCGGCATGGACAAATTTGCGAACATCGGTCATCAGTGGCGGCCTGCTCTGCATCGGAATGATCGGAATTTCGGCCAGTTTCTTCCCCGAATTCCGAAAATATGACGTTCGAACCAACAAATTTGCTGCTGAAGTCCGAAATTTGGCCGAAAAATCTAAAAAATCGGAGTCATAACCGAAATTTTTGCCATTCATCGCAATTTTTTTCGGAAATTTGCGAAAAATATTTATCAAAATTGATGGTGAATACATAAAAAATAAAAAAAATAATGTTGCGACACGCGCGCTTTTTTTCACCCAAAATAGTGGAAACTTTTTGTAATACGTGACACGCTTCTCCATGAACAGGTTCGGTGACGGATCGAACCATTCTGATTAGGAGACTCACATGGCCGCAGCTAAGAAAACTGCACCAAAGCGTCGTAAGAAGGCAGCTGCTAAGAAGGCAGCTCCAGCAAAGAAGGCAGCTCCAAAGCGCCGCAAGAAGGCAGCTCCAGCAGCTGCTAAGAAGGCTGCTCCAAAGCGCCGCAAGAAGGCAGCTGCTAAGAAGGCTGCTCCAGCTAAGAAGGCTGCTCCAAAGCGCCGCAAGAAGGCAGCTGCTAAGAAGGCTGCTCCAAAGCGTCGTAAGAAGGCTGCTTCAACAGCTAAGAAGGCTGCTCCAAAGCGTCGTAAGAAGGCTGCTGCTAAGAAGGCTGCACCTGCTAAGAAGTCAGCTGCTAAGAAGGCTGCTCCAAAGCGTCGTCGCAAGAAGGCTGCTGCTAAGTAAGCATCGCTTATTAAAAAAACCCCGCTGCGCAAGCAGCGGGGTTTTTTATTTCCTCAATGTCCGAACTGAAAGAACTACTTCTTAGGACGACCAACCTTTTTCGCCGGCGTGCTCTCGGCGATGTATTGGCCGCGGAGTTCTGAAATCAAGCGATCAAAAATCTTTGCCGCATCTTCTTGGTCCTTCACGGTCAGGTGATCCAAGAATCGATTGCGGACGCTTTCCACGTGATCTGGAGCTGCTTTCACAATCGCCTTCCAGCCGCGGTCGGTCATGATGGCCCAGCTGCCGCGCTTATCTTCTTTGCATTCCTCGCGCCGAACCCAGCCAGCCTGCTCCATCACCTTCATACGGTGCGAAAGTCGGGACTTTGAAATCATCGCCTGCTCGGCCAAATCGCTCATGCGCATTCTGCGACCAGGGGCATCGCTGAGCTGAGCCAGGACCTCGTAATCGGCCATCGATAAATCGTGGTCGACCAGGTCGTTATCCAACGCATCCAGAAGTCGGCGCGAAGCGATGATATACGAACGCCATGCCTTCATCTCGCGTGGGTTTAGCCAGCGAGGAGCCTCTGCTTTGGTTGCCATAACACCGAGTTTACGCCAAATGAAAATTAGTTGAAAGTTGAAATAGATAGCCCTGGGCTACAGTTTGAGCATGACTACAGCTGCATTTCAGACCGCATCCGGCATCGCGCTCGGACATATGGACTCCTCGATCCGACCACAGGATGACCTCTTCCGATTCGTCAACGGCGGATGGATGAAGAGCGCCGAGATCCCGTCGGATCGCAGCTCCTATGGCGCGTTCTACTGGCTGATCGAAAACGCCGAGCAGCAAGTCCGCGAAATCATTGAAGGCCTGGCAGCCGAGAAGCAGCCAGTCGGCTCAATCGGCCAAAAGATTGGCGACCTCTATACCTCGTTCATGAACGAGGCTCGCATTAACCAGCTGGGCGCCGCCCCCGTGAAGGCAGATTTAGCGAAGGCATTTGCGGTCACTAATACCGCAGAATTTATTTCTACTTTGGGCGAATTTGAAACCCGCGGCCTGGGCGGCGTCTTCTACGAATACATCTCGAGCGATGACATGTCACCGAACGAGACCATCGCCTACTTTGGTCAATCTGGTCTGAGCTTGCCGGACGAGGCGTACTACCGAGATGAGCAATACCAACCGATTCGGGAAGAATTTCTGAAGCACGTAGCAAAGATGTTTTCTTTGGCCGATATCGCCGATGGCGAGAATTTAGCGAAGCTCGTACTCGCCCTCGAGACCGAAATTGCCAGCCACCACTGGGACCAGGTCGAGGATCGCGACGCCGAGAAGACCTACAACAAATACACCGTTGCCGAACTCAAAGCACTCGCACCGGCGTTTGACTGGGACGCCTGGTTGATAGCGGCGCACACCCC
>CAJAEK010000055.1 GCA_903938735.1 uncultured Actinomycetes bacterium
AAGGTCAAGAGATATGTAGCATCCCCTGATTTTTCGAAATCAATGTCGTGGGATTCTAGAAAATCCTCGATGACTGCTGACTGAAAACTCATATAACAACGCTGAGGGATTGCTCATTGCCGCGCGACAAAACAGTGTCATAGACATCCAAGGTGCGGCGAGCGGTGGCTTCCCACCCAAAGTGCGAGGCGTGTTCAACCGCGCCCATCGATAACAATAAACGGCGATGAGGTTCCGCCAAGAGGCGAGAAATAACGGCTGACCACGCTTTGGGATCATGCCCATCGACTAACGAGCCCGAGATGCCGTCCGAAACCGCGGTGCGCAATCCACCAACAGCAGTTGCAACAACAGGAGTTCCGCATGCTTGTGCTTCGAGCGCGACCAAACCAAATGATTCTGAATAACTAGGAACGCAGACCAAGTCCGATGCGCGATACCAATCAGCCAAATTGTCGCGTGCAACCGGTGGCATGAAATGCACAATGTCTTGTACACCTAAGAATTGTGCGAGCGCAGCTAACCGTTCTGGTTCAGTCGATCCGTTACCGGACGCACCTCCAATAATTACGACCGCTAACTTTGCGCGGAGATGCGGTGAATGATGGACCATCTCGGCGGCGGCACGTATCAATACTTCTGGACCCTTGTGGGGTTGGATGCGGCCAACGAAGGTCAGCATCATAGCATCAGGTGCAATATTCAATTTCTGGCGCGCAGCGCTGCGACCGCTGCCGGGTGTAAAACGTTGGAGATCAACACCAGGCGTCACCACAAAAACATTGTCGGGACAGGCGTCATAGAGCGAGACCAGGCTGGCTGCTTCTGCATCAGTGTTCGCGATTAAGCCCTTGGCATTTCGCACAACTTGTTCTTCGCCGATCGCGCGGATTGCCGGCTCTGGTTTTTCGCCATCGGCCAACGCCAGGTTCTTCACGCGCGCCATCGTGTGCATGGTGTGTACCAGCGGGATATGAGTTTGTTCCGAGATCATCCATCCCAGCTGACCGCTAATCCAATAATGCGAGTGGATGATGTCGTAGTACTTGGGACCGAACCCGGCTGTCTCGTGCATGAACGAAGAGGTCAGCGCAGAAATCTGAGTGGGTAGGTCTTCTTTCGACAACCCTTGGAACGGTCCAGCCTCAAGATGTCGAACGGTCACACCATCAGCGAGTGGAACCGACTTAGGAAGGTCGGGTGATGTCGCGCGCGTAAAGATGTCGACTTCGACGCCGGCCTGCGCCATTTTGATTGCATTCTCGACGACATAGATATTCATTCCACCAGCGTCGCCGGTGCCTGCTTGTTCCAGCGGCGATGTGTGCACCATCAAGGTGGCAACACGTTGCGCGCGGGAAGTCATGAAATAAGTCTAAGCCCGTGCTCGCAAAGGCGATAGTTGAGGCCGATTACGAGCTAGAGAATCGCGCTCATTCCGCCCACGACATCGGATCCGCCGTAGATATTGACCTTTTCATCCGGGGTAGTGATGCCCCAGGTCGCGGCAATCGCCTGCGCGATGATGCCCAGAGCACGCGGTGAACCATCAACAATCTTGAAGGCCATCGTTCGACCATCTGGAAGTGATGCAACCAAAACGCCTTCGGCGCCATCCTTCATATACATGCCTTCAACGCCGCGCATCATGCGCGTCGCCAATCGGTCTTCGCCCGCAACCATTTCTGGATACTGACGGCACGCCTCCATTACTTGCTGGTGAACCGGGTCATCAGAAATCGTGATTGTGCGGATCGCATGAGCCAGTGCTTTTGTGGAGATGGCAAAGAGCGGTGCACCGCAACCATCAAAGGTCTCGTTCGCAACGCCTTCACCAGCCAGCGTTTCGATTTCGCGCTTGATAGCGACTTGTAGTGGATGATCAAAGTTCAAATATGTTGTCTTATCCCAGCCATTGATCACGCATGTGGCGAGCATGCCGGCATGCTTTCCGCTGCAGTTCATTGCCAAGCGAGTCGGAGCGTTATCGCCCCATTGTTCGCGCTCACGCGAACCCAGTGGCTTGTCCGTGGCATTCATTAAATCGGCCTCAGTTAAGCCATTGCCCGTAAGAATTTCTAAAACCGCATCCTGGTGCATCTTCGATCCGGAATGCGACGAAGCAACGAGCGCCAAATCTTTTGGTGAAACTTTCAGGCCATTGCGAACCATCGCTGATGCTTGAAAAGATTTCACGGTCGAACGTGGAAATATCGGTGCCTTCACATCTCCCTTAGAGATCTGCACTTTGCCATCTGCACCCAAGACAACCAGGTGACCTTCGTGAATGGATTCAACTAATCCGTTTCGGGTCAGTTGAGCGACTGGCTCTCCAGCAAATATTCCGTCGTGTTTGCTCATTCGATCTACTCGTTTCCTTGGCGTTCCATGGTCGACCAAATATGGGCCTGCAGTGGGTGTCCACCAAAAGCCATGTCGTAGGCAAAAAAGAGTTGACCTTCGACCAATCCATACAAACGACTACCTTCTTCAACAATTTTTGCCGATGGGGCAGCTACGCCCTTATCCATCACCAATTGAATCTTTGGTCCGTCATATACGCCGACCCAGCTCTCGGCAATGCCGGTGGAATGTGCAATCGATACTTCGAGAACTTTGTTGGGACGTGGCCGCCAGAAACCGACCTCGGATGCCAACGGTTGCAAGATTTCTTTTGCTTCATTCGTCAGCCATGAACGCGAGTAATAGTTGAGAAAGTTGCGACCATCGTGGTTGAAGGTGACTTCGTGGAAAAACTCAAACCGTTCGATGCCCGGGTATTCACCAACACCAGAGCCACGCCAGGTGCCAACCATCCATGCCAACGGGTAGAGCTCTTCGTGCAAGCCTTCAGGAATCGTAAATGCCATTAGCGTCTCCAGTTCTTTCTGATGGTTCGGCTGCCCCAGTAAATAAGGAAGAGGCCGAGTGCAATGGGAATTGCAACCAATAGCGCGGTGGTCAGCGTCTCCATGCAGTAAGTCTAGCTAGCTAGAGTATGGCCATGAGCAAGAAGCTGGTCATCAAAGTAACCGCGGGCGCAGACGATGCCGAGCGCTGCTCGCAGGCATTCACGGTTGCTGCCACCGCGGTTGCATCGGGAATCCCGGTCTCTTTGTGGCTGACCGGTGATGCTTCGTGGTTTGCACTCCCCGGCAAAGCAGAAGAATTTTCGCTGCCTCACGCCGCCGCGCTCGCGCAATTGCGCGATCAAATTATTGAAGGTGGCCGCGTCACTTTGTGCACGCAATGCGCGCAACGACGCGATATCAACTCTGGCGACCTATTGCCAGGGATAACTATCGCTGGCGCCGCATCATTCTTGGCAGAAATCATGGAGCCCGATACGCAGGCCTTGGTCTACTAAAGATAGGTATTAGTTAGAAACTCTGCTCCTGCGCCGCGACAACACCATCTGCAATCAACGTCGCATCCATCGGAACGTTCCGCTTAATCACAGCGAGCGCGATTGGGCCAAGCTCGTAATGACGCGCGACGGTGCCGATATATCCGACTTCTTTGCCATCAAATTCAACCTTTGATCCGGTTACCGGCATTGTGACTGCGCTGCCATCAAGATGCAAAAGCGTCAAGCGCCGCGGTGGTTGGCCAAGATTGAATACCTTTGCCACCGTCTCTTGTCCGCGGTAACAACCCTTCTGCATATGTACCGAGTTGTTTAAAAAGCCAAGTTCGTTCGGAATCGATTTGTGATCAGTCTCAAATAACAAGCGAGCTCGACCCGCGGCCACGCGTTCGGCATCCAACGCCCATGTGCCGACTTGAGTATGCGCAGAATTAAATGCAGCGATCGTCTCGGCTAGTTCATCACGTGGAACGAGTGCGTATGGGCCGCCAATCGCATCCGTTAAGCCAGGTGCACGCAAGACGGCGTACTCATCGCTCGCATCTTTCACATCCACCCGCAACATAAATTTCATTCTGTTGAGGTACTCAACCAGCGGCGCTACCTTCTCTTTTTCGGTGTGCAGCCACGAGGTCGTGCCATCATCGACGAGGAAAAATTGATGTTCTATTCGGCCGTTGGGGTCGAGAATTAATCCGGTAGTCCAGATGCCGGGGGCGAGTTCCAATAAATACTGCGTTGTTAAATCATGCAGCCACTTCAGGCGATCTTCGCCACTGACGGAGATAACGCCACGATGCGATAGATCCGCCCACGCGCTGCCCGCAAAGAGCGCGCGTTGTTCGTGATTGGGTTCTCCGAAATGCCAGACCGCGCCGGCGTCAGGGCCAGCCTCAACTAATACTGCGGTCATGCCTTTTCAGCACATGCAGCGCAAGTGCCATAAATTGCGAAGTGAGTGACATCGGTTTTAAATCCATAATCATCAGACAAGGTCTGCACAAAGTTTGCCGCGACTTCGATTGGCGCATCGCCGACTGATTCACATTTGCCACAAACAAGATGAAGATGCGTTAGCTCCTCAGCCGCGTGATAGGTCGCACCACCATGACCTAAGTGTGTGTGTTGAACCAACCCCACATTCTCAAGTGTCTCGAGATTGCGGTAGACGGTAGAAAGGTTGATGCCTGGATGCGTCTCGCGAACTTTCTCGGCGACTTCTTCCGGTGTGGCATGACCCAGCTGGCGGACCGCGGCCAGCACTAATTCACGCTGAGGTGTGAGGCGTAAGCCCTTGTCGCGGAGTTCATGCGGTTGTGCCATGCCTAAAAGTCTAGAGTATTCTTAAGCGCCTGATGGCCCGCATTCTTCTTCTGACGAATACGCTCGGCGCAAGCGCTGAAGTGTTACCGAGCCTCGCCTTGTTGCAACACACTTTTCGCGTATTAC
>CAJAEK010000056.1 GCA_903938735.1 uncultured Actinomycetes bacterium
ACCACGACCAGCGAGTTTGATCTTTGCGCCGTCCTTGATGCCGGCAGGGATGCGAGTTGTTGTTCCGTTCGCGTTTATCTCGGTGCCAAAGAAAGCATTGCGAAATGAAATTGTCGTTTCGGTCTGCAGATCTTGGCCACGACGTGGGCCGCGATGACCTCCACCACCAAAGAGGGTGGAGAAGATGTCATTCCCGCCGTTGCCGCCGGTGAATAAATCACTAAAGTCGCCTTGCGCGCTGAATCCACCAGGACCGCCGTATCCACCCATATTGGGTGGGACTCGACCGCTGCCGATGGCATCGCGCATCTGGTCGTAATCCGCGCGCTTCTTATCGTCCGACAAGACTTCGTAGGCCTCGGAGACCGCTTTAAAGCGCTCTTCCAATTTCTTATCGCCCTTGGTCTTATCGGGATGAAGCTCGCGCGCAAGCTTGCGGTACTGCTTTTTTATCTGGGCAGAGTCATCCGACTTCTTGACGCCAAGGATTTGGTACAAATCCTTTGAATACAAATCATTGGCGGCCATGGTTAGTTCTCCGGATCGGTCACTGCTACTTGTGCGACGCGGATGACCTTATCTTTGAACTTGTATCCGGGCTGCAAGACCTGTGTCGCTGTTGTCTCAGTGACATCAGCAGATGTGGAGTGCATCAACGCTTCATGGATGGTGGGATCAAAGGGAACATTCACATCGGCAAACTTGGTCAAACCAAGCTTTGTGGTGATTGCGTTCAGGCGATCAGCGACGGCTTTAAAGCCACCCGTTAATTCGCCATGTTGTTCTGCGCGATCCATGTCATCCAAGACTGGCAACAACTCTGCAACAACCTTCTCGGTTGCAAATGCAAAGGAAGCTGCCAATTCTTTTTCTACGCGCTTGCGATAGTTCGAGTAATCCGCCTGCAGGCGTTGTAGATCAGCTGTGAGGGTTTGCACCTCATCGATGACTACGTTCGCTTCAGCAAGCGCCTCGTCGACAGCATCAGAGAGCTCTTGGTCAGAGCTCTCTGCGCCGGTGTTCTGGTTATCGGTCATTATTCTTCGACGACCTCTGCGTCTTGGACACCGTCATCGCTCTTAGGCGCTTCTGATGCCGCTGCGTTAGCCGCATACAACGCCGCTCCTAATTGCTGTGAAAGCTCAGCAACCTTTTCGGTTGCAGACTTGATTGAGGCGAGGTCGGTTCCTTCGAGTGCGGAGTTCAACTCAGTGATCGCGGCTTCAACTTCGCCACGCTTGGTTGCGTTCTCGCCCTCGGCGAACTTATCTGCGTTGTCCTTCAGGAACTTCTCGTTCTGGTAGACCAATGAGTCACCTGCGTTGCGGACTTCTGCCTCTTCGCGACGCGCCTTATCTTCTTCAGCGTGTGCTTCGGCATCCTTCATCATGCGATCGATCTCTTCCTTAGAAAGAGCTGATCCGCCGGTGATGGTCATCGACTGCTCTTTGCCAGTGCCCAGATCCTTTGCGGATACATGCACGATGCCGTTTGCGTCGATATCGAAGGTCACTTCAATTTGTGGGACACCGCGTGGTGCTGGTGCGATGCCAGTGAGTTCGAACATGCCGAGGCGCTTGTTGTATGCGGCCATTTCACGTTCGCCCTGGAAGGCAACGATCTGCACTGCTGGCTGATTGTCATCAGCGGTGGTGAAGATTTCAGAACGCTTG
>CAJAEK010000057.1 GCA_903938735.1 uncultured Actinomycetes bacterium
GAACATATTCAACCAACGGGTGGCAAGCCAGCGCCGTATCCATTGAATGCAGCTGACCTCGCGCTAGCGACCAAGAAGGGCTAGCGTGGCATCGATGATTCGCCCGCTGGAACCACATGCCAAGAAGGTTAACGAGCTTGAGCGATTTCTTTCACTTCCTGAATCAGCGGTTAGCGCTACATTCACCGGCATAACCGCAGATTCGCGTGCCGTGCAACCGGGAGATTTATTTATAGCTGCGCCCGGGGCCACCAGCGAATCTCGCCATGGTTCAGAGTTCGCATCGACCGCGATCTCGAATGGCGCCGTTGCAATTTTGAGCGACCGTGAGATTTCATCGGTCGATGTGCCCGTTATCGTGACTCAACAAGTGGGGCTGATAATTGGCGAAGTAGCAGCGTGGTTTTATGGTGCGCCATCTCGTTCGATGTCCTGCGTTGGCATCACCGGTACGAACGGTAAGACAACAACAGCCACCATTCTCAAGCAGCTATGGGACGCTGATGCGCGTGCCACCGGTTTAGTGGGAACGCTCGGGATTGATATCGCTGGCGAATTTCACGCCGGTACGCACACAACGCCAAGCGCACCAGAGCTTCAGAGCGTTCTCTCCACAATGAATGAGCGTCATGTTCGCAATGTCGCTATGGAGGTTAGCTCTCACGCGCTGGTCCAGGGTCGCGTACAGGGAGTTCGATTCTCAATGGTGGGTTTCACGAACTTGAGTCAGGACCATTTGGATTTCCATGGCGACATGGAGAATTATTTCGCGGCTAAGGCGCGCCTATTTACCCAGCACTATGCCGAGTTGGCCGTCATTAACATTGACGATCCATACGGAGCACGACTTGCTGAACAATGCGAGTTGCCGGTGGTGACCGTTTCGCGGAGCAATCGCAAAGCGAAATGGTTTTACGACCGGATTGAGGCTGAGGCAAACGGTTTTCGGATCGCGATTCGAGGCGAATCGGGAATTCTGATTGAGGGCTTCCTGCCATTTCTTGGCGAACACAATCTAGATAATGCTTTGATGGCGGTTGCCATGGCAATTCTCGATGGCGTAGATCCGCTGGTAGTTGCTGCTGCAAGTCCACACTTGAAATCGGTTGCCGGTCGGTTAGAAATTATTGATGTTGGGCAAAAATTTCAGGCGCTGGTTGATTTTGCGCATTCGCCCGATGCGGTGGTTCGCATATTGGAGACGCTGCGGAAACCGACTCACGATCGCGGCGGTCGGGTAATCGCTGTCTTGGGATGTGGCGGAGACCGTGACGCGAGCAAGCGGCCCATCATGGGTAAAGCCCTCTTAGATGGCAGCGATGTTGCGATATTCACGAGCGACAATCCTCGCTCTGAAAATCCTGAGACGATTTTGAGTCAGATGACTGACGGTTTGACGTTGAATATCGAATCTTCGGTCGAGGTTGACCGTCGTGCAGCCATTGCGCTCGCGGTTGCGACCGCGACTGATTCGGACACGGTAGTGATTCTCGGCAAGGGTCACGAGATCGGGCAAGAGATTGCAGGCGTTAAACATCCATTTGATGATCGAGTCGAATTGGCGAGCGCAATCGAGGCGCTTCGATGATTGCACTGACGGTTTCGGAGATTGCCCGCATCGTCGATGGCGCGATTGAGGGTGGGCTTGATCCAGATTTAGTCGTGACGCAATATCCCGTCATCGATTCCCGACTTACTTCACCCCACACCTTCTTTGTCGCTTTTCGAGGCGAGCATGCAGATGGACACGCTTTTGCTCAAGACGCCGTGACAGCTGGATCACCTTTTGCATTAGTCAGTACTCCAGTATCGGTGCCGTCGATTCGTGTCGAAGATGTGGTCGTCGCGCTTTCGCGGTTATCGCAATATGTTCGTGAGCAGCTTCCTGAGCTGAAGGTGGTTGGCATAACGGGCTCTCAGGGGAAGACCACAACAAAAGATTTGCTCGGACATATTCTGATGACGGCCGGTGAGACAGTTGTTCCCGAGGGGTCGCTCAATAATGAGATCGGTCTTCCGCTGACACTCTTGCGAGCAACTGCATCTACTCGATTCTGCATTCTCGAAATGGGTGCTCGTCATAAGGGTGATATTGCACATTTGGTGAAAATAGCCGAACCGAACGTCGGTGCCGTTCTTGTCGTGGGCAGCGCACACCTTGGCGAGTTCGGTTCGCGCCAAAAAATCGCTGAGACAAAAGGCGAGATGGTCGCCGAACTTAGCGCTGGCGCAATTGCGGTCTTAGGAAGTTATGATGAATTCACGCCACATATGAGGACGCCAGCCGGCGTTGACCGAATCTCCTTTGGCGAAAGCGCATCGTGCGATGTGCGAGCGGCTGATGTTGAATTTCGCGAAGGTCGTGCCCATTTTGATTTGGTAACTCCTGCCGGGCGTGAATCGGTTGGCCTTCAACTTCTTGGCATGCACCAGGTCGCGAACGCACTCGCTGCCGCGGCTATCGCAACCGCGCTAAATATTCCGATCGAATCGATTGCAGCTGCGCTATCTACCGCCGAGCCTGCAAGTAAATGGCGAATGGAATTGCGCGAAGCAGGCGACATTGCACTCATCAATGACTCGTATAACGCTAATCCCGAGAGTATGGCGGCAGCGCTCCGAACCCTTGTGTTGATTGCGCAAGAGCGCGGTGGATCGTCCTGGGCGATTGTGGGCCGGATGCACGAACTCGGTGACTCGCAGGCGTTGGAACACGAGGAAATTGGCCGACTCGCCGCTAACCTAGGGGTGGATCATCTGGTCGCCGTTGGCTGTGATGAATATTTAACCGCTGTTCGGGGGCACTCAGAAATGGTCGTGCATAGCTGCTCCAACTTCGATCAAGTGCTCGAGCTTTCGGCAAATATTGCGGCTGGCGATGTCGTATTAGTTAAAGCGTCACGCGCTGAAAAGTTGGACGAACTTGCAGGCACTTTATTGCAATCGTTCTCGGCGCGAGATCTGGCATAACGGTGGAGGAGAAATGAAAGGAATTCTTGTTGCGGGTGCATCCGCCACGCTTCTGAGCTTTCTCTTAACTCCGATTCTTATTCGCCTCTTGGCTCGCCGTGGTTATGGACAGATGATTCGTGATGATGGCCCACAAAGTCACCATGTAAAGCGTGGTACTCCAACGATGGGCGGAATTGTTTTGATCGCCGCCACCGTGATTTCCTATCTCGCGGCACATTTATGGACTGGCGCTCGGATGAGTGCATCGGCACTACTCGTCATTGGTTTAGTGATTGGACTTGGCGCTGTTGGGTTGCTCGATGATTGGCTGAAGGTTGTCCGGCAACAATCGTTGGGCCTTCGGGCAAAGCAGAAGTTGGCTGGCCAGGCGATTTTCGCAATTGCGTTCGGTGTATTGGGATTGCGATTCAAAGATAGCTATGGATTAACTCCGATCTCGCTACATTTCTCGACTGTCCGGGACACCTCAATAAAAATTGGCGCGGTCGCGGTCGTTCTATGGATTATTTTTATGGTTCTTGGCACTAGCAACGGCGTCAACCTGACAGACGGGCTTGATGGTTTAGCCACTGGCGCAGCAATCATGACTTTCTTGGCTTTCATCCTGATTGGGGTGTGGGAGTTCAAGCAGAGTTGTGCGCTCTCGCAAAACGTGATTTCCAAGTGTTACCAGGTGAGAGACCCGTTAGATATGGCGGTCTTGGCCGCGGCTCTCGCCGGTGCATGCGCAGGTTTTCTTTGGTGGAACGCTTCACCAGCGAAGATATTTATGGGTGATGTTGGATCACTCGCGTTGGGTGGAGCGATATCAGGTCTAGCGATTACGTTGCGCACCGAGATGTTGCTGGCACTTCTCGGCGGTCTATTTGTGATCATTACACTTTCAGTAATTATTCAAACCGGATACTTCAAAATTTCGGGCGGAAAACGAGTATTCAAAATGGCTCCGCTGCAGCACCACTTCGAACTACTGGGCTGGGGCGAAGTAACTATCGTGATCCGATTCTGGATTATTGCTGGCATGTGCGTTGCCTCTGGGCTGGGTCTCTTCTATGGACAATGGGTCGTGTCGTAAGGTGTCAGACACCAGCTCTTTTCTTGCTGATATTAAAGGTGCGCGCGTACTCGTTGTTGGTGGCGGCGTCACCGGTAAAGGCACGGTTGAATTTCTCCGTCGTTATTCGGCTGGTGAAATCGTTGTGGTGGATGAGAAAGCCACCGTTGTTGCGGGTATAACCGCGTTGACATCTCTGCCTGCAGGAGATTTCTCAATGGCGATTACCTCGCCAGGCTGGCGCCCTGATCACCGATTCTTTGATGAACTTCGTGCTCGGAACATCACCACCTATGGCGAGATTGATTTCGCTTGGCGGGCAAAGATGGAGATTGCACCACTTCAGAAATGGGTGGGCCTGACTGGTACCAACGGCAAGACAACCGCGATTCAGATGGTCGAATCCATTCTTAAAGCCAGCGAGGTCTATGGAATCGCCTGCGGCAACGTGGGGACTACTGTCTTGACCGCTCTTCTCAACCCCGAGGCATACGACGTTTTGGCGCTCGAGCTCTCGTCTTTTCAAATCTACGGCTCCACTCTGCCGCGATACGAAGCCATTGCCGTTCTGAACATCGCTGAAGATCACATTGATTGGCATGGTTCATTTAAGGAATATGCCGCCGCGAAGATGAAGCTGCTTTCTCAGACCCAGACCGCAATTCTCAACCTCAATGATCCCGAGATCATTCTGCGTGCGATTTCGTGGTCGGGGCGCAAGGTTCTCTTCAGTTTGGATACGCCACAATCGGGCGAGATCGGTTTAGTAGAAAATATTTTGGTCGACCGCGCATTTTCGATTGATGCAGAGAATGCTGAGCTCATTGCCGAACTGCTCGACTTTACTCATCCGGTTCCTCATAACATCATGAATGCGATGGCGGCGGCTGGTTTAGCGCTCGCAATTGGCATTCCGCACCCAGCGATACGAGCTGGTTTGATTGCGTTTGC
>CAJAEK010000058.1 GCA_903938735.1 uncultured Actinomycetes bacterium
GCCCGATTGGGCTTCAAGCGCGCAATGGTTCCTACCGGTAGCGATCTGAAGATTCCAGGCATCGAGATAATGGAAGTTGCACGCCTTGAGCAAGCAATCGCTCGCGTCAAAATTAATTAATTGGTTCGATAAGAACAAACGCGATTTACCTTGGCGTAAAACCACCCCATGGGGTGTCTTCGTCAGCGAGTTCATGTTGCAACAAACTCCGGTTAACCGTGTTCTGCCAATCTGGAACGAATGGATAGAGCGTTGGCCGACGCCAGAAGCGCTCGCGTCCGCAACGAAGCCAGAGGTCATCAAAGCATGGGGGCGGTTGGGTTATCCCCGCCGAGCTATTCGTCTGCATGAGTCCGCAAAAGCGATTGCGAAAATGCACGGTGGCATCGTGCCACGAGAACGCGCAGAGTTAATTGCGTTACCTGGCGTTGGTGATTACACCGCTTCGGCAATCGCTGCTTTCGCTTACGGTGAGCCAACGCTCGTTCTCGACATCAATATCCGCCGATTCTTTGCTCGATATTTTGACGGTGTGGAATTCCCAAGCAACGCGCCGTCGCTTCTTGAACGAAAATTGCGGAGCAAATTGATTCCGAATAAGCGCGGCGATGTATGGGCGGCGGCAACGATGGAGTTCGGCGCGCTTGTTTGTACGTCACGCACGCCAAGCTGTGATTCGTGTTTTCTCGCGAAAGAATGCGCATGGAGGGCAGCAGGTTATCCCAAGACCGAAATAAAACGGCAAGCCGCCTTCGTCGGTAGCGATCGACAGTGCAGAGGTATTGTTATGAAACACCTTCGCGAGAATGAATCTGTGACAACGACTCAATTAAAGAAATCATGGCCCAGCGAATCTCAGCTCGAAAAAGCAATTGCCACCCTTCTCGAGGATGGCCTCATTGAGAAGAGCGGCAAAAAGCTACGACTTGCTACTAACTAATTACTCTTTTTCAACCATCCCGCAACCGCGCCATCTGGATGATCTTTGGTGTGAATCATCACTGCATAATGCGATGGATTGGCCACGATTTCCGCCATCATTAACGGCTTTACAGATGTGCAGACTGGGCTCGTTGCATTCACCGCACTATTGTTCAGCAGAATAAAGACTTCATCTGAAACCGTCATATCCATCGAAGATCCCTGCATCATCGGATGCACGTGCATCGCGGTAATCCCGGAGAGACCAGTCTCTGAAACGGTGTAGCAGACTTGCTTGGTCGAAAAGTTGAAAGCGAGATGGGCAACCCCGGAAGCGGTGCTGTTCTTTACCCCAGCCAGAGATCCAGAGAGATTAGCCACCAGATTTTGCGAACCCGATGAAGGGATCGCAATAGTCGGTGATGCAGCAGCCTTTGTGCCCACGGTAAATACATATTTGCCGGTGACGACATGACCATCCAAAGCCACCACTCGGTAATTGACGGTGAAGGCACCGGTCATCGCCATGGTCTCCTTCAATTCTGCGGTCAAAGTATTTCCGTTAACAACAGCATTTGAGGCAATCTCCATTTTCATGGAATCGGTAACCGAAACCGAATTCAGAACTTTGCCCGAGACCTGCAAGAGATTGTCGGCGAAGGTGAGGGTCAACTTCGAAGGAAGCGATGTGACCGTGGAATCAACGGCGGGGTTAGATCCCACCAAGACGGTATGCGCCAAAGCAACAGGCGCGGTGAATAGCAGCGCAGAAAC
>CAJAEK010000059.1 GCA_903938735.1 uncultured Actinomycetes bacterium
CACCGCGCGCCAATCCTGCAAAACCTGCCACGCCTTCCCGGAGTCCACGGACTGAGTAGCGGCGACGTAACCATTCGCAATCTGCTGAGTAATCCCTAGCTCTGAATCTCCCTTAAATGCCGCAATACCAATCGCAGCATTGAGCAGGACCGCCTCGCGATGGGGGCCCTTCGCGCCTTGCAAAATCTCTTCGATGATTGCGGCATTGTGCGCAGCATCGCCACCGACGAGTGCCTCCACCGGCGCCGGTTCAATATTGATATCTCGTGGATCGAAAAGTGACGAACTCATCTCGCCGTTACCAAATGAAATCACCGTCGTGGGTGCGGAGAGCGATAGTTCATCCATGCCATCTTCGCTTCGGAAAGCAAAGCCTTCTCCCCCGCGATCCATCAATACCTTGGCCATCATCGGGAGCGCTGCCTTGTTTGCAACGCCGAGCGCTGTGACCTTTGGTCGTGCTGGGTTCGCCAGCGGTCCCAAAATATTGAAGATGCTTGGCACGCCCAACGCCTTGCGGGCTGGAGCAGCGTGACGCAGTGATGAATGGAAGACGGTCGCCAAACAGAAACCAATCCCGATGCGCCGAACGCATTCTTCAACTTCGGGTCCAACTAGCGTGGTGTTGATGCCGAGGGCATCCAATACATCAGCAGAACCCGACTTCGAGGAAGCCGCGCGAGATCCATGCTTAAGGACTCGAGCACCAGCTCCCGTAATAACCATGGCTGCTGTGGTGGAAATATTGATGGTGTTGTAGCCGTCTCCTCCAGTGCCGACAATGTCGACCGCGCGATCGGGAACAGATATCGGCAACGAATAATTGAACATCTGCTCAATCAAGAGAGTGATGTCCTGGGCTGACTCGCCCTTAGTTTTGATATCGACGAGGAACTCTTTGATGGAATCATCGCTCGCGCGGCCTTCCAGAATCTCGCCCATCACAAAGGTGGCTAGCTCTGGCGTTAAATCGTGCCCGGCCTGCAAATGGTTATGAAGCTGACCCCACAGGTCATGAGAGTTCATGAAATAAAGGCGCTCAAGCGTTAACGCGATGGGTGGTCAGAAGGTTGACTACTTTTGCGCTCAAAGTGAATGGGTCGATGGGATGAATCACGACATCATCGGCGCGAGACCAAGAAGCAAGCCAATTGTCTTGAACTCGACCTGCAATTAGCAATACGGGCGGAGCCTGGAAAATCTCGTCTTTAATCTGCCGAGCAATACCCATACCGCCTTCGGGAGTCGCCTCGCCATCGAGAATGAATAAATCAAACTTCTTCTTGTCGTCTATGGCTTGGCGCAGAGCCGGGCCAGTAGCGAATTCGTGAAGCCGCAGCTCCGGCAACTCTTGGCTTGGACGATTTCCGATAGCCGTCAGGATCGACTGGCGGACGGTGGAGTCGTCGGAATACACCGCAATATGAAGCGGAATCCCAGCGCTGCTCATGTCAAAAAGTCTATCGAGAAAGGCGTGAAATTACGCGTGATGCGTCTCACCCAGAGGGGTGGTGGCGAGGCCTCATCTCGCTTCGGTTTTACGGTCAAAATCGGGAATAATCCCCCCATGACCACAACCGCTCCAGCACATTCCGAGTACTCCGCGAACCCCGTCAAGGTCAACCGACCAAACATGGTGGCCGTGGGAACCATTGTGTGGCTCTCATCCGAGTTGATGTTCTTCGCCGCTCTCTTCGCGATGTATTTCACCACTCGCGCAGTTCAGGGTCCAAAGGTCTGGCTCGAATCAACCGGAATGCTGAACGTGAAGTTCGCTTCTATCAACACCACTGTTCTTGTTCTCTCCTCCATCACCTGTCAGTTCGGTGTATTCGCAGCAGAACGTTTCCAGGCACGTCGCACTGGTTCGATTTGGAAGATCAGCAAGTGGGGAATGCGCGAATGGTTCGCCCTAACATTCTTGATGGGCGCTTTCTTTATCGGCGGTCAGATTTATGAGTATGCCAACCTCGTTCGAGACGGATTGACCTTCTCGTCCCGCGCATATGGATCAGTCTTCTACATCACCACCGGCTTCCACGGACTGCACGTGACCGGCGGGCTTATCGCCTTCCTTATTGTCATGGTGCGAGTATTCAAGGCTCAAAAGTTTGGTCACAAGCAAGCAACCACTGCCATCGTCGTCTCGTACTACTGGCACTTCGTCGACATTGTATGGATCGCCTTGTTCTCGGCTATCTACCTGATTAAGTAAGGCTGGAATCGAATTATGATGAAGAAGCTTTCTCGTTATCGCCGACACAAGTGGGCCGCGCCAGCGTTGATGGTCGTATCGCTCATTGGCCTCGGCACAACCTTCTCTTTCGCGGCCGAAGTTCCAGCTGCTCAAACAGCTGTTGCAACTTCGCAGAGCACTCAAGTTCAAGAAGGTAAGCAAATCTTCCTTCGTGGTTGCTCGTCATGTCACGGCCTCAACGCAGAAGGCAGCGGCATTGCTCCGTCGCTCATTGGCGTGGGCGCTGCGGCCGTTGATTTCCAGGTTGGTACCGGTCGCATGCCTATGGCAGATATGAGTCAGCAAGCAATGCGCAAGAAGCCGGTCTATAACGCTGAAGAAACAGCAGCACTTGCGGCTTATGTTGCTTCGCTCGCTCCCGGACCTGCGGCAGTAACTGATGCGTCGCTCTCATGGGAACGCGATGGAAACGTTGCTCAAGGTGGAACCTTGTTCCGCACCAACTGCGCGATGTGCCACAACTTTGCCGGCCAAGGTGGTGCGTTGACACTTGGTAAGTACGCACCAACTTTGATGGGCGTAGACGCTCACTACATTTACGAGGCAATGATTACCGGCCCACAATCAATGCCTAAGTTCTCGGACAAGACATTGACTCCGGCTGAAAAGCTTTCGATCATTAAGTTCATCGAACGAGCCAACACCGAGCCAGCACTTGGCGGTGCAGCTCTCGGACGCGTTGGCCCTGTTACGGAAGGTCTGCTGGTCTGGACCTTTGGACTTGGTTTGTTAATTGGTGTTTCGGTATGGCTAGCATCGAAGGCGAGATAACTCCATGAGCG
>CAJAEK010000060.1 GCA_903938735.1 uncultured Actinomycetes bacterium
GGATTGACCGTTGCCCGCGCAATCATTGATCAGCTGCCACATGAATCACTTATCTACGTGGGGGATACCGCTCGCGGACCGTATGGACCACGGCCATTGGCTGAAGTTCGCGGATTCGCACTTGAGATTTTGGATCAACTCGTTGCTTCGGGCGTCAAGGCGCTCGTTATTGCCTGTAACACGGCTAGCGCTGCAATGCTGCGCGATGCACGCGAACGTTATGACGTACCAGTGATTGAGGTTATTCAACCCGCAGTACGGCGCGCCGTTTCGGCTACCCGCACCGGAAAAGTGGGCGTGATTGGCACACAAGCAACGATTGATTCCGCGGCTTATCTCGATGCCTTTGCCGCAGCCCCACAGCTTCAGATTTCATCGTATGCCTGTCCGCAATTTGTTGAGTTTGTTGAACGTGGCGAAACGTCGGGTCCAGAAATCACCGCGATAGCGCGAACATATTTGGCTCCACTCATCAATGATGGCGTAGATACCTTGGTGCTCGGTTGCACGCATTACCCATTGCTCACCGGTGTCATCTCGTTGGTTATGGGTAACGACGTGACTCTAATTTCCAGCGCTGAAGAGACGGCAAAAGATCTGTACCGGGTTCTTGCCGAATCAGAGATGCTGCGCGGCAATAAGCCGGCCGAGTACCAATTTGTTGCGACTGGCGACACCGCAAAGTTCAGCGGCTTGGCCCGCAGATTCTTGGGTCCAGAAGTAACCGCGGTCTCGCAAAATATTGCAAACTAAAACCACAAACAGAGGACAGAGCAATGAGTGAAGCACGGATTGATGGTCGCGCCGCAAATGAGTTGCGTCCAATTAAGTTCACTCGCAATTGGCTAAACAATGCCGAGGGTTCGGTGCTTGTTGAATTCGGAAACACTCGCGTACTTTGTGTTGCATCATTCACGCCGGGCGTCCCACGCTGGCTTACTGGTTCGGGCAAGGGTTGGGTGACGTCGGAGTATTCAATGTTGCCGCGCGCAACTCACACCCGTTCTGATCGCGAGAGCGTCAAGGGCAAGCTCGGCGGTCGCACTCAAGAAATTTCTCGCTTAGTCGGTCGTTCGCTTCGCGCAGTGGTGGATACCCAGCAACTGGGGGAGAACACAATTGTGGTGGATTGCGATGTATTGCAAGCCGATGGTGGAACTCGTACCGCCGCGATCACTGGCGCATACGTTGCGTTGATGGATGCGATTGCGTGGGCGAAGGCAAATGGCCACGTAGCGGCGAACCGTAATCCGATTAGCCAAGGCGTTTCTGCGGTTAGCGTTGGCATCATTAACGGTGTGCCCATGCTTGATCTCTGCTATCACGAAGATGTATCTGCTGATACAGATATGAACATTGTTTGCACCGCCGATGGCAACTTTGTTGAAGTCCAGGGCACCGCTGAGGGCAAGCCATTTGATCGCGCTTTGCTCAATCAGCTGCTGGATCTTGGTGTCAAAGGCTGCGGTGAGTTGTCTGCATTGCAACAAGCCGCGCTCGCGCTTTAATCACCGTATGACTCAGCGCCAGCTCGTTATTGCCAGCAAGAACCAGGGCAAGATTAAAGAGTTTGAACGACTTCTCTCTGAATATGCATCGGATATCACCGTATTGGGGTTAGCTGATTTTCCGGATCTGCCGGATGTGGACGAGACTGGAACTACGTTCGAGGAGAACTCGTTACTTAAGGCGCATGCGGTCGCGAATTTCACGGGCATCCCTGCAATTGCAGATGACAGTGGATTATGTGTTGACGCACTCGACGGCGCACCCGGAATATTTAGCGCGCGTTACGCTGGTGAACACGGAAACGATATTGCCAACTACACGAAGCTTTTAGATGTTCTGCGCGAGATGGGATTGAAGGATCCGATTGAGCGGAAGGCTCACTTCACCTGCGCTGTTGCGCTCGTTTTCCCGAAGAGCGATGCCCGCCATTCGACGGTCATTGTTGAGCGGGGTTATCTCCACGGCTGGATTGCTGCCGCGCCACGCGGGGACGCTGGTTTTGGATATGACCCAGTCTTCACCCCAGATGGCTTTGATTTAACGTTGGGTGAATTCGGCCCAGGTGAGAAAGACCGGATCAGCCATCGTGGCCATGCGCTGCGCGCAATCGCGCCGCGTATCGCCGAGTTGCTCTAGCTGCTCCTGCGCTATTCTTTACCTAGTTCTCCACCTATTTTTTGACCCGAACCACCCGAGATTACAAGGAGCTATTCCGTGGCCGTAAAGAAGACAACCGCTAAGAAGTCTGCAGCTAAGAAGTCCGCAGTAAAGAAGACTGCGAAGAAGTCTGCAGTCAAGAAGACTGCGAAGAAGACAGCAAAGAAGTCTGCGGTTAAGAAGACCACCGCCAAGAAGAGCTCGGCGAAGAAGGTTGCTAAGAAGAGCGCCGTAAAGAAGAGTGCCAAGAAGGTTGCCAAAAAGTCCGCAGCCTCAACCATTGTTATTCCACCAGTACCAACCCGCGGAACAACTTCGAGCGCTGCTGGATCAACCGCTCCTAAGTCTGCAAACGCTGTCGCGCCTGCTGCTGCAAAGAGCGCGAAGCCAGCAAATAAGTCATCGAACCGCGTAGTGGTCGCAGTCGTTGCTGCAATCATTCTGATTGCACTTATCGTCGTTGCACGTAATTCATCGACGTCAACAACCAGCTCGACCCCTGCGGCATCAACAACCCCAGCAGCTTCATCTGCTGCAACCGCTAGTGCAGCTCCGGCATCACCAGCGGCTTCAAAGTCTGCAACAACATCAGCTACTGCAGCAGCACCATCAGCTGCTTCTGCTAGTCACGCAGCACCATCAGGAATCGTTGCTCATTACACCGCAAAGGGTGCGACCATCTTCTGGCAGGCACCAGCTTCAGCTAACGTCTCAAACTACAACGTTGAAGTAAGTTCAAATGGCGGCGCCTGGAAGTTGATCTCCACCGTTCCTTCGTCACAGCTCTCTATCGATATCGTGAAGAGTGACACAACTGGTTGGTGCTCATTCCGAGTATCGGCTGTCTATGCAGATGGTCAGATTGTTGCCGGTAAGGTCTTCGGACTTCCTGGCCAGTACAACTAATAAGAAATTAGTTAGTGGACGTTAATGCGTCCATAATCGCAGAGACATATACGTCGCTGCCTTGATCGCTTAGATGAACACCATCCGGACCAAAAAATTCCGGATGGTTGTTCGATATAGAGGCCCAATCCACAAGTCTCACATTTGGGTACTGCGTCGAAATCTGCGCAATGATTCGATTGTTGTCATCTTTCCATGACCGCGGCACCGATGTATTCACGAGTACTACTTTCGGCTGACCTTTGAGAATCTCCAGCAAAGTGACTACAGAGTCGCTGGTTAAATGATTGTTATTTCCTAAATCCAGAACCGTGGTGGAGTTCGCCATCTGTGGCTGCTCTGTACGTGCCACATCCGTGAGTTCCTGAATCTGTCGGCCCACGCGAGCGTTAATCAACGCAATATGGCTACGCGCATCTAATTTGTAGCGGCTGCCCAAGATAATCGAATCACCAATCACCCATAGACCCTTGTCGTTGGCGACCGGCTTATTCTGTTGAAGCGTGAAATCCTGATGGAAGACATATTTGATGGAAGCGGCGCGGAGTTCGGATCCGAAGGAGGCGCCTACCGGGATCAACAGTGCCAGCGATACCACTACGCCGACGAAGATTCGCTGGCGTTTTGCCAGCGCACGGTTTCGATATTTGATGCCGCGCAGCCAGTTCTCAACGACACCGCGGCGAAACGGCAGTTCAAAATAACGAAGCGATATGTCGGCAGCGACAAGCACGAGTAAAAATCGTGCGATATTCAAAGCCAAGAGCGACGACGCTGCAAGATCAATGGATGGACGCGTCATTTGGAAGATAACCCAGTGCCAGAGATAGATGCC
>CAJAEK010000061.1 GCA_903938735.1 uncultured Actinomycetes bacterium
GACGAAAGCGCCGGAGGGTCGAACTCTGCTAAGTAGTCTTCGAGCTCTATATATTTTGAACTAATTAGTTTTTGATTTGAGGACAACCTAAATGAGTAATCGGGGAGATTCGGGTATGTCCCTGCTCGAGCATTTTCGAGAGCTCCGTGCGCGAGTCGTAAAGTCTGCGCTAGCCATTCTTTTCGGAGCGCTCTTCGGCTGGGTTTTCTATGACCGAATTATTAACAAACTAGCATCACCGTTCTGCGATTTATCGACCGCACGATCCACGCACAAACAATGTGGAATTCTCTACATCAACGGAGTTCTCGGCCCCCTCAATCTACAAATTAAAGTGGCTCTCCTTGTGGGGCTGATTGTTTCAGCCCCAGTTTGGATTTATCAGCTCTGGGCTTTTGTCGCTCCGGGGTTGCATGCGCGCGAAAGAAAGAATTCCATTCTTTTTATCATCTGCGCCATTCCGTTCTTTGCTGGGGGAGCAACTCTCGGATATCTCATTCTTCCCACTGCGGTCAGGGTCTTAATGGGCTTCACGCCCAATTCACTGACAAATTTGATTCGGTTTGATGATTACCTCGATTTTGTTCTTCGAGTAATCCTGCTCTTTGGGGCTGCCTTTGAGCTTCCGGTTTTCCTTGTAGCGCTCAATCTTGTTGGCGTGATCAGCGGAAGATCAATTCTTAAGCCTTGGCGTTTTGCAATATTTGGCATTGCTCTCTTCACTGCGATGTTCACACCAACCGGCGATCCGCTGACAATGTCGCTACTCGCAGTGCCACTCATCGCTTTCTATTTCTTAGCTGGTGGCATCGCACTGTTGGTTGACCGCCGCCGAGCACGAGCCGCATCATGAAGTTTGCAATCGCCTATAACGTCAAATCGGGTAGAGGGTCAGCACCGCAAATAGCAAAGAAGCTTCTCGCTTCACTTGAGGCAAAGGGTCACTCTGCTTTGCTTGTGAACGCGCCCGATGTCGAATCGATGCGCGGCGCTCTCGCAGCACTTGCTAAAGATGAGTCTATTTCCGCGATTGTTTCAGTTGGGGGAGATGGACTCGCTCATCTCGTCATTAATGCATGCGCACAAACGAGCATCCCCATGTATACCGTGCCGGCCGGAACTGGCAATGATTTTGCTCGAACAAACAATCAAGTCAGCACGGATATAGATTTCATCACGGATCGATTGACCACAGAGACTCCAGTGGAGATTGATCTCGGGCTCATTCGTTTCGAGCGAGATGGCGTCACTCGTAGCGAGTATTTTGGCCAAGTACTCAGCACCGGTTTTGATTCGCTCGTGAACAAAAGAGCTAATCGTATGCATTGGATCCGCGGCCAGATGAAATACAACATCTCAACGCTGCTTGAACTTCCTCTGTTTCGACCTATTAAGTACGAACTGGATTTGGATGGAAATACAATTTGCTCATCGGCGATGTTGGTGGCGGTTGCAAATGGGCCAACGTATGGTGGCGGTATGAGGATTCTTCCCGGAGCTGATCGACACGATGGCGAGCTAGACCTTTTGCTCCTTAAACCCGTAAGTAAAATTGAGTTACTTCGAGTATTTCCGCGCGTCTTTAAAGGTACGCACGTGACGCATCCCGCGGTTGAAATATTTCGAAGCAAGAAGATTGCTCTCCGAGCCAAAGCTCTCGCGTACGCCGATGGCGAATACATCTCTTCACTACCGATTGAAATCTCCATCGCGCCCAAAGCTCTTCGAACATGGGAGGCAGCATGACGCTATCGCCTGCCGAACGCTATGCCGCATCCGTGAAGAAGGTCCGCCACCCCGAAACTCAAAAGTTCGCGGAGACTATTGAATTTAGCCTCGACGACTTTCAACTTGCTGGCTGTCACGCGCTTGAAGATGGACATTCAGTTCTCGTCGCAGCACCAACTGGAGCGGGAAAAACCATTGTCGGTGAGTTCGCGGCGCATTTAGCGGTCGCAAGTGGGACAAAGTGTTTCTACACCACACCGATAAAGGCGCTATCGAATCAAAAGTATCAGGATCTTTGCGAAGCGTTCGGCGAGGAGAAAGTCGGTTTGCTTACCGGTGACACGAGCTTCAACTCAGAAGCGCAGATTGCTGTGATGACAACCGAGGTTCTTCGGAACATGATTTATGCGGGATCCAGCACGCTGACCAATCTTCGATACGTGGTCATGGATGAAGTTCATTACCTCGCTGACAAATTTCGCGGCGCGGTCTGGGAAGAGATACTTATCCACTTGCCCGAAAGCGTCACTCTCGCTGCTCTGTCAGCTACCGTCTCTAACGCTGAAGAATTTGGCGATTGGCTCGGCACTGTTCGCGGTGAAACCAAGGTGATTGTCAGCGAGATACGTCCCGTGCCCCTCTACCAGCACGTTCTGTTCGGCAACCGACTGTTGGACCTCTTCGTGGACAACGGCAAAGTGAATCCCGAAATTCTCAAACTTGAAAAGGAATCCATTCGCCAGGTCCGAACAAAGTATTCGACCGGTTCGGGGAAGTACAAGACTCAAACATGGGGCGAGAAGGATCGACTGACGCCGGCGATGCGACCCATGAACCGGTCAGATATCGTCGAAAAACTCGATCGTGAAGGCCTGCTTCCTGCGATCACCTTTATATTTTCACGGGCCGGTTGTGACGCCGCGGTAAAGCAATGCCTCACTAACGGATTGCGGTTGACGAACGCCGAAGAACGTTCAGAGATTCGACGAATCATCTCCGAAAAGATCGGCAATCTGCCCGAAGAAGATTTGTACATCTTGGGATTCCACGAGTGGGCTGATGCGCTGGAACGCGGTATCGCGGCGCACCATGCCGGACTCTTACCTGCATTTAAAGAGACAGTTGAAGAGCTCTTTCAACAGGGATATATCAAGGCGGTCTTTGCCACTGAAACGCTGGCGTTGGGAATCAACATGCCAGCGCGCACAGTAGTTCTCGAAAAACTTTCCAAATGGAATGGCGAATCACACGTCTCAATAACACCGGGGGAGTACACCCAGCTCACTGGCCGTGCCGGCCGCCGCGGTATTGATATTGAGGGAAATGCCGTCATTCTCTGGACCCGCGAAATTGATTCTGGGATGGCAAGCGGGTTGGCCTCAACACGTACCTACCCACTCAAGAGTTCTTTTAAACCAACATACAACATGACTATAAATCTGATTTCGCAAATGGGGGTAGATCGCGCTCGTCGATCACTGGAATCCTCGTTCGCCCAGTTCCAAGCTGATAAGGCAGTCGTCGGTCTAACTAAACAAATCAATCGCAATAACGAAGCCATCAACAAAATTGCTGCGGATGTTGAATGTCATCTCGGCGATTTTTTGCAATACGCCAGTTATCGTTCCAAGATTCGCGATTTAGAGAAGAGCGTTGACTTCAAATCAAAGCGGACGCGAGCTCGGGTCGAAGAGGAGATTGATGGGCTGCGTCGTGAGATGCGCCATCATCCTTGTCACGGGTGCAGCGAACGCGAAGATCACGCTCGATATACCGAACGCATGGATCGCCTTGTGCGTGAGAATCGTGGACTTGTCGAACGTGTAGAGACCCGTACTAACGTGATCGTTCGACGATTCAACAAAGTTTTGTTGGTCCTAGAAAAGCTTGGTTACATAGATGGGCAATCCATCACTAAGCCCGGTCAGCTTCTCGCAAAAATCTATGGTGAAACCGATCTGCTGATCGCGGAAAGCATTAGATCAGGACTGCTCCAGAATCTCTCACCGCAAGACTTGGTCAGCGTTCTTTCTGCTTTTCAATTCGAAGCTAGACGCGATTCTGAACCAAAGATTCCAAAAGGTGCGGTCGCTGAGACCCTTCCTGGCATAGTCGAGATCTGGCGGAAAATTTACGACGTTGAAGTGGATTTTGGGTTGGAGCCAATGCGTGCCCCCGATATGGGTTTCTGCTGGGCTGCCCATCGCTGGGCGAGTGGCAATTCACTATCTGCAATCCTGAAGGGGAGTGAGCTGACTGTCGGAGACTTCGTGCGTTCTATGAAGCAAGTGATTGATTTGCTCAAACAATTAGCTATCGCCTCTCCTGAACTCGCTCCTACAGTCGAAGCTGCCCTTACTCGCGTCGATAGAGGCGTCATCGCATATGCAGGAGCGCTCACATGACACTCATGCTTCTTGATAGCGCGTCCCTCTGGTACCGCGCGTACTACGGAATGCCGGACACGTTGGTTAGCCCCGAGGGCGAACCAATCAACGCTATCCGTGGCTTTATTGATATGACGGCCCGGCTAATCGACATGTACAAACCCGATCGAATTGTTGCCTGCATTGAAGGCGATTGGCGACCCACCTGGCGCACTGAATTATTCCCCGATTACAAGGCGAATCGCATCGATGAAGATGGTGACGAAGAAGAACCAGATTTGCTTTCACCCCAAATTCCGATTCTTCTTGACTTGCTTGATGCTTTTCGAATTCCAGTCGTAGGCGTAGATGATTATGAAGCGGACGATGTTATGGCCACCTACGCGCTACGCGAGAAGGGGCCAATCAGAGTCGTCACGGGCGATCGAGACCTTTTCCAGCTCGTCGACGACAAGAAGGATATTGCAATTGTCTATCTTGCAAAGGGCCTTTCTAATCATGACTTGGTTCGCCGTGATTACATTGAAAAGAAATACGAAATACCGGGGGATAGGTACGCACTTTTTGCCATGATTCGTGGTGACGCCTCCGATGGATTACCGGGCATTAAAGGGATAGGCGAGAAGGGGGCTGCCGCCATCGCGAATGTTTTTTCATCGATGGAGGAAGTACTAGCGGCAGCTCACGACGATTCTGATACTCGCTTATCTGCTGCGCATCGCAAGAAGCTGCTAGCAGACCTGGAATACGCAGAAATCGCTCCGAAACTCGTCCATTGTGCTTTGGATGTCGCGGTACCTGATATTGATTTGGGATTACCCAAGGCGCCTAAGTCGTTGGATGACATTTACGCAATTTCGCACCGCTACGGTCTGGGTTCGCCCATTGACAGATTGATCTCCGCACTGAAGTGGTAAAACGTTATTTAGTAGTCGTCCCGACATATAACGAGGCAGGAAATGTTGTCGATTTTCTTACTCAACTCGATTCTGCCCGAAAAGCCCTGTCGGGGAAATACACCATTGATATTCTGATCGTCGATGATGAATCACCAGATGGAACACTTGCGAAGGCGCAGGCACTGGGGCTAATCAATTCTCATTCGTTATCGAATCCCGTTAAGGCTGGATTAGGACATGCGTACATTCAAGGCTTTATCTGGGGACTATCGCGCGGATACGACTATTTCATTGAGATGGATGCCGACCTCAGCCATGATCCGGGTCAGTTAATCAACCTTTTGGAGCGTTCGGGACCACACTCGATCGTCATCGGAACCCGCTGGATGCCCGGCGGAAAGGTTCTCAATTGGCCCATCCATCGTCGAATGCTGAGCCGCGTCGGCACTTGGTATGCCGACCGAGCCCTAGGCCTTCACGCCAGGGATTTAACGAGCGGATACCGAATCCTGCCCAAAGCCCTGATCCAAGAACTGGATTTTTCGGCAATTGAATCCAAGGGCTATTCATTTCAAATCGAAATCGCCGCCCGTGCGATTCGTTCCGGCTATGAGCTCGCGGAAGTTCCAATAACGTTCACCGAGCGTCGAGTCGGGCAGTCGAAAATGAGCCCGCAAATCGCCTTAGAAGCCGTTTTTAAGGTGACTGGGTGGGCCTTGCGAGGACATTTCCGAGCTTAACCATTTAGCCGATAATCTACATTATGTCAGATTAAAAGGCTCTGCAGAACGGCTAGTTGATTGCCAACTCCTCTATCGGGGTGCATGAGCACACCAAATTCCGGTCGCCATACACGCCATCGATACGTCCAACGGTTGGCCAGTATTTGCCGGCTCGACCAATCTCAACATCGTTGCCCGCTGGAAACGCAGCAGTTTCGCGACTGTATTTGCGGCTCCATTCTGAGCCCAACAAGTCAGCGCTGGTGTGCGGCGCGAAGCGCAATGGCGACTCCTCCACCGTCAATTGACCCTTTTCAATATCGGCAATCTCAGCACGAATCGAAATCATGGCGTTGATAAAGCGATCGAGTTCGCGGACATCCTCGGACTCGGTTGGCTCAATCATCAAGGTTCCAGCGACTGGGAAACTCATGGTCGGTGCATGGAAGCCGTGATCCATTAAACGTTTGGCGATGTCATCAACAGTTACACCTGTGCGCTTGCTGATCTCGCGAATATCAAGAATGCACTCGTGAGCGATATATCCGTTCTTTCCCTTGTACAGGACGGGATAGTGCGCTTCGAGCTTCTTGGCAATGTAGTTTGCGGAAAGAATCGCAACATGTGTCGCGTGGGTTAGTCCCGCACCGCCCATCATGCGGATGTATGCCCAACTAATGGGCAAAATGCTGGCGGAACCGAAAGGTGCCGACGAGACCGGCCCTGGACCACTTGCTGGCCCAGCTGACGCGTCCAACGGGTGATTCGGAAGATATGGCGCCAAGTGCGACTTAGAAATGACAGGACCGACTCCTGGTCCCCCGCCACCATGTGGAATGCAGAACGTCTTGTGTAGGTTCAAGTGCGAAACGTCCGCACCAAACTTTCCGGGCTGTGCTGTTCCGACAAGTGCATTCAAGTTTGCACCATCAACATATACCTGACCGCCCGCATCGTGTACGAGTGCGCAGATTTGAGTAATTGCTTCTTCGAATACGCCGTGAGTTGATGGATAAGTAACCATCAATGCCGCGAGCCGATCGGAGTACTCCCCTATCTTCGCCTTGATGTCATCAACGCTGACGTTGCCTTCGTCATCACATGCAACAACAACAACTTTCATACCGGCCATAACAGCACTAGCCGCATTTGTTCCGTGCGCACTGGACGGAATCAAACAAATGTCGCGCTCCTTACCACCGTTTGCATCAAGGTAGTTTCGAATCGCGAGCAGTCCAGCGAACTCACCTTGCGAACCAGCATTGGGCTGCAACGAAACCGCGTCATAACCGGTGATCTTTATGAGCCAATCAGACAGTTCAGAGATCAATTGACGGATGCCCGAGCTCTGATCAGATGGCGCAAATGGATGCAGCCCTGAAAACTCCGGCCATGTCACAGGAATCATCTCGGTCGTTGCATTCAACTTCATGGTGCACGAACCGAGCGGAATCATGGTGCGATCAAGTGCCAAATCACGATCAGCCAGAGAGCGAAGATATCGAAGCATCGATGTTTCGGAGTGGAAAGTATTGAAAAGCGGATGTGTCAGGTAGCTAGATGACCGCTTCTGATCGGCGCTAACCTCAACAGCAGTTGAGTCGCATAAATCTTTTCCAAAAATCTTAGCGATCGCGACCATATCTTTACGAGTCACGGTTTCGTCGATACTTATCGCAATCGTTGACTCATCAATCTTTCGCAAGTTGTATCCAGCGGTACGTGCCTTAGCAAGAACCTCTTCTGCCTTCACATTTGGTATCTCGAAGGTATCGAAGAACTCGTGTGAACCTTCTACGCCGATTGCCTCAGCAAGGCAGTGCGCCTTCTCCATTACGTCATTTGCTATCGCGCGCAGACCAGCCGGGCCGTGCCACATGGCGTAGAAGCCCGACATATTCGCAAGAAGTACTTGGGCGGTGCAGATGTTGGAGGTCGCCTTGTCCCGGCGAATGTGCTGTTCGCGCGTCTGCAGCGCTAACCGGAACGCCGGATTGCTATGAGAATCGATACTCTGACCAACCAAACGACCAGGAATAGATCGCTCCAGCCCGGTCTTTACTGACATGAAACCAGCATGAGGTCCACCAAATCCCATAGGGATTCCCAAACGCTGTGCCGAACCAACCGCAACATCCGCTCCCCACTCCCCTGGGCTCTTAAACAAAGTGAGAGCAAGCAAGTCGCACACAACGATTGCTAGCGCATCATGCGCATGCAGGTATGAAATAGCTGTCGATGGATCCTGAACTTTGCCATCGGTATTGAATTGTGAAATAACCGCGCCAAATATTTCTTGCGTGACCGAATCAAGTGGTTGCGAGAAATCATGTTCAACAATCGTGATGTTGAGTGGCTTGGCACGAGTATGTATAACCGCTGAAATGTGTGGATGAAGTCCGCTGTCGATAACAAAGACTGCGTCGTCACTGCCCGACCAAGCGCGACGCGCTAGCGTCATCGCTTCGGCTGCCGCCGTAGCCTCATCCAACATAGAAGCGTTCGCCACCGGCAAACCAGTCAAATCTGAAATCAATGTTTGGAAAGCGAAAATTGCCTCGAGTCGCCCTTGGCTAATCTCTGGCTGATACGGCGTATACGCGGTGTACCAAGCGGGGTTCTCCAAAACATTTCGCAAAATAACGGGCGGCGTAATGGTTCCGTAGTAGCCAGCACCAATCAGCGACTTGATAGATGAATTCTTATCTGCACGCTCACGGAGTTCTTCAATAGCTTCAACTTCAGAGATTGCATCGGGTAGAACTTCGGAAAGCTTTTGGGAAATAGCAATGTTTTCGGGGACTACCTTCGCGATGAATGCGTCGAGGTTGTTCTCCCCTATTTCCTTCAGAAGGTAAGAAACATCCTGTGCATCGGGTCCGATATGACGATCTTCGAAACGCGAACGAACTTCAGACATGCTTCCTCATCCCTCATGTTAGGTATCCGCCACCTAGGTGGTCGTTTTTCTACAGAGGGAAGAATATGGAGTTTTAAGCGCCTTTTCTCTTTCTACGCTCTGCCAACTCGTCCGAGGCTGAAGTTCCGGTCACTGCAATCGAGCCATCAACACTCGACTCTCCCTGTAGGGTTGCAAGCGAGCCTTCAACTTCAGTCCACACTTTGTTGATTGCAATTCCAAATACACCCTGGCCGCCTTGCAAAAGGTCGACGATGTCATCCGCGCTTGTGCATTCATAAATCGAAGCGCCGTCGCTCATCAGCGTCATGCGCTCCAGGTCAGCAACGCCGCGACCACGAAGATGCTCGACCGCTGTTCGAATATTTTGGAGAGATACGCCGGTATCGAGTAGGCGCTTAACAATCTTTAAAACCAAGATGTCGCGAAAACCATAAAGGCGCTGCGAACCAGAACCAGAGGCTGGCTGAATACTTGGCTGAACCAGACCGGTTCGCGCCCAATAATCCAATTGGCGATAAGAAATTCCTGCCGCAACACAGGCCGTGGCGCCGCGATAACCGACTTCAGGGTGTTGCGAAGCTGAATCAGGGGTTGAGAGATCGCTCATGGGAAGCTCATTTCATATGCTCGCTAGGGGAATTAACGAATGACATAACTGTAAGTCCTCTACCCCGCACCAGCAATGACCGACACGGCCTAACCGTAAACTTTAACTTAAGGGTTTTCCGCACGTAAAAGCCTAATTAAGCCAGAAAATCCTCTGGATTGATGTCCTCTAGGAACTCTCGGAACTTCTCAACCTCATCCTCTGACTCGTCCGGAATCTCAATCCCGGCAGCGGCAAAGAGATCCTCTGTGGCAAGGATAGGAATTTCGGAGCGAAGAGCCAGCGCTATCGAATCGCTTGGACGAGCCGAGACTACTACCCCATTATTCAGGTGAAGCTCAGAGTAGAAAATTCCATCCCGAAGCTCGGTCAAATGGACCTTGTTTATCTTGCCCCCGAGTTCGTTGATGACCGTCAAGAGCAAGTCATGGGTCATGGGGCGAGGCGGGACTAATCCCTGTTGGGCAAATGCAATTGCCGTCGCTTCAGCCGAGCCAACCCAGATGGGTAGATAGCGAATTCCGTCAATCTGCTTGAGCAAGATTATTGGCTGGTTCGATGGCATCTCGACGCGGACGCCGACCACTTCTACCGGATGAAACTGAATCACCGAAGTCGCGAAAGTCCTGAAGCAACCAGAGCCGCGTGCAAGCGAACCGAGAGTGATGCAAGCTCGCGTTGCACTTCTTCGGCGCGCGCCTTCGCGTCAGAACTCTTCTGGCGAAGCAATGGCGTAATGACCTGCTCAACGAGACCAACTTCTCGATCCGCCGCGGTCTTGAAGGAGCGCAGATGGCGGGCTTCGATTCCAAAAGCGGTCATCTCTGCTACGGCTTTAGCGACAGAGAGAGCATCTCCCCCGTAATAGCGGCCTTTCATGACAACCAATCCGAACGATTCGAGTTCTGTCAGCTGAACATCGTCCAAGCCAGAATTCTGCAAGAGCTCTTCGCGTGAAAGGCGAAGCTCTGAATCCTGCGAGAGATTCTTAAAAGTCGCGGCGGTCAACTCGCCATCAATCGTGGCTAGGCGTGGGGCAAGCGCAGCGCCCGGCGTCGTTGCTGGCGTCAGACCGCGATCGAGAGCATCCAAATTCTCTTTGATAACGCGAAGTGGCAAATACTGATCACGTTGCGCGGTAAGCACATAACGAAGGCGCTCCAGATCCACCGCTGTGAATTTGCGGTAACCAGATGGAGTGCGCTGTGGGTCGATCAAACCTTCAGACTCGAGGAATCGAATCTTTGAGATTGTCACATCAGGAAACTCTCCACGGAGTTTGGATAGAACCTCACCGATGCTCAAATAGGCGCGTGCTGGAACTGCCATTTACTTTTCCCCCGATGTTTCTGATTCTGAAGTTTCTAAATCTGGTTGTGATTGAAAAAATGTGAGCTTGTATTTTCCAACGTGCACAACGTCGCCAGTTGTGAGCTCATGTTCCGAGACTGATAAGGCATTTACATATGTGCCATTGAGGCTACCTTCATCAACAATGGAGAACGAATTTCCAGAGCGCTTGACCACGGCATGCTTGCGCGAGACAGTCGCGTCATCAAAGAATATGTCGCTCTGCTTGTCGCGACCGATTGAAGTCGCATCGGCATCAACGAGATAGCGCGATCCCGCACTGGCACCGCTTTGCACAACGAACATCGCGGTATTAGCTGCCAACTGAGCTAGAAGTCCCCGGGTCTCTTGATTGAGCGCCATATAAGCTTTTTTTGCGCGCTCAGCGGCCGAGGAGTCCGGCACATTACGTAGGGAATTGATGTGAATTGTGGAGGTGAGCTCGTTCGTTGGCTTTGGTGATTCGCTCACGAAGACTTCCCCTCTCTTCACTCCTAGAAATCAAAATTCAACACTCAATCAAGGCCGAAACTCGAAACCTTATCTAGAGGCTGACACTAGGCGAGAGCGCTCGCTCGGTCAAGCGAGGAAAAGGTGACTTCTTACGCGGTGAGAGCGGTGTACTCCGCGGCGCTGAGCAGTCCGGTTGGCGTGGTAGCAACTTCAATTTCGCAAATCCAACCTGCGCCGTAGGGATCAGAGTTAATGGCCTCGGGCGCCTTATCCAAATCATTATTGATTGCAACAACTTTGCCGGTAACAGGTGAATAAATTTCTGAAACGCTCTTGGTTGATTCAACTTCACCGCAGACTGCATCGGCCTTGACCTCTTGGCCCAATTTCGGAAGCTGGATATATACGATGTCGCCGAGCGCGCCTTGAGCAAAGTCAGTAATACCAATTCGATAGCCGTTTGGAGTTGCAGCTGGTGCTACCCACTCGTGTTCTTTGGTGTACTGCAAATCTCCTGGAACTGATGACACGATTTTCCAACTCTCTCTCGACTTTAACCGAACTGACCTTATAACGAACGAGCTGCTCGAATCTTTCTCAATCCGATGAAACTATAGTGAATTCCGGTCAGAAGGTATAGGCAGAGCCCCCAAATCACAAAAGCCCAACCAAATATGCCGCACCAATTCGCGACTCCCCCGTGCCCAGCAACCAGCAGGAGCGGGAAGGCGTACAACAGATTAAAGGTGGCGGCCTTACCGAGAAAGCTGACTTCAAAGAGTTCGCCAGTTGAAGACTTCAGCGCAATTAGCACTAACGCCATCCAGAGATCGCGAGCGAGCAGAACCAGGACAATCCACCACGGAATTGCGTGACGTATCGCCAATGCAATCACTGTTGCGGCGATGTATGCACGGTCAATTGTGGGATCCAATTTTGCGCCCAAGTTCGAGACTTGCTTAAGAGCGCGCGCAATTTTCCCGTCGAGATAATCCGTCGCAGCGCCGCACCCAAGTACAAAGAAGCTCCAGCCAGCAAGATGAGAATGCAGGTACAGATACAGAAATAACGGTATTCCCAATGCGCGCAGCCCAGTGATTGCGTTAGGAATTGTCAGGATTCGATCAGCTGAAGCGTTTTCTGAAGCCACGAGCATCCTCCCCTGATTCCATGATTCCCTGCATCAATCGCGACCTGAACGTGAAGTCGGGACGACAGGATTTGAACCTGCGACACCCAGACCCCCAGCCTGGTGCGCTACCAAGCTGCGCTACGTCCCGCGGCATTACCCTCGAATGATACTGAAACCTTTAAACCGACATATTCTGGAGAAGCGGGGGTGACGCGAGAAGCAGAGGCCTAATCGCGCTCTTTGACGTTTACGACCACTTCCACTGGCGTGCCAGCGAAACCAAATTCTTCGCGCAGCCTGCGCTCGATGAAGCGACGGTAGCTGGTCTCGACAAACTGGGTCGCAAAAACCACAAACTTCGGTGGGCAGGTGGCGGCTTGGGTCGCGAAGCGAATCTTTGGCTGCTTGCCGCTGCGCACTGGTGGTGGCGTCGCGCCAACGAGGGCGCCAAGAAATGAGTTGAGCTTGGCCGTCGGAATTCGCTTCTCCCAACTGGAGAGCGCGGTACGCAAAGCCGGAGCTAATCGATCCCTGTGCCAACCAGTCGCAGCCGAGAGATTGACTCGTTGCGCCCATGGATAACGCTCTAATTGTCGCTCCAACTCTTTCTCGAGTTGGCTTTGGCGATCTTCATCCATCAAATCCCATTTGTTCATGACAATAACGAGCGCTCGTCCCGCCTCTTCGACCATTGAAACAATACGAATGTCTTGTTCGGTCAACGGAATGGAAGCATCCAACACGACAACGGCAACCTCGGCCCGCTCCAGCGCGCTCGCTGTTCGAAGCGATGCGTAGTAATCGGTTCCGCTATCTTGATGCGAACGCTTACGGATACCAGCTGTGTCGATAAAGCGCCAGGTGTCGCCACCGATTTCAATCAACTCATCAACCGGATCACGAGTTGTTCCAGCTTTATCGTCGACGATAACGCGAGATTCACCAGCAAGAATGTTGAGCAAGCTTGATTTACCTACGTTAGGTCGGCCCACCAGTGCTACTCGACGAAAACCATCGTCGGGTTGTTCTGATCCAACTTCTGGCAATTGCTTGATAAGAAAATCCAATAAATCGCCGCTACCGCGACCATGCAACGCTGAAACAAAGTGCGGCTCACCAAGTCCCAGATTCCACAGCGCATGCGCATCTGCTTCTTCGACCTGACCATCAACTTTATTGGCCGCCAAAATAATTTTCTTTTTGCTGCGACGCAGTAGCGTTACAAGCGATTCATCTTCATCGAGGGCGCCAACTTGTGCATCTACTACGAAGAGAACTAAGTCGGCCTCATCGATCGCGGCTTCAGAACCCAACGTGATCTTGGTAGAAATTCCTTCAGGGCGCTCTTCCCATCCCCCGGTATCAATCAACAAAAATCGGCGACCATTCCATTCGGCCTCATACTTGACGCGATCTCTTGTGACTCCTGGCGTATCTTCGACAATCGCTTCACGGCGACCAATAATTCGATTAACTAGCGTGGACTTACCCACGTTAGGGCGACCAATAACCGCAACGGTTGGCAATCCCAACAAATTGCGGCGCTTAAGCCACTCCCAAATAACCTCGACCACTTCTGGCAAAGAGAGAAGCGTCGAATCGAGCTCCAGCGCATCCGCCGCTGGTTTGAGCGGAGAAATGCGGCGGGTGGAATCAATCTCATCGCGGTTCGACAGTGAAGCCGCAACCTTCGCCGAATCAACACTTTCAATCTTCTGCGATGTAATTTCATCTTCGCGACGTGCTGCACGCGCATGCAGATCCGCGTAAAGGAATACTTTGAGATGAGCCTCGGGCGCAACAACGGTTCCGATATCTCGTCCTTCGACGACAATTCCTGCTGGCGCTGCTTCAATCACTTCTCGCTGAAGCGCAACTAGATAATCACGAAGTTCTGGGATCTGACTAAACTCACTCACCTTGTCAGTAATCCGCATGGTGCGAATTTCAGTCGTTATGTCGACATCTCCACAAAATATTTCAGGCTGTTGCGGGTTAGTTTTAAAAGTGATTGCTTCTTTGCGAAGCGCCGCGATGATTTCCCAGCCCTCGGAGAGATTCTCTTTAAGCGCCAGCCATGTTGCCGCGCGATAAAGAGCGCCAGTGTCTAAGTAACTCCAATTGGCACGTGTTGCAAGAGTTTTGGCTGTGCTCGATTTACCGGAACCGCTTGGTCCGTCAATCGCAACAATTACATTAGCCATAGCTCAACCTTACTGTTAATAACTGCTGCGAAATTCGATTATTTACGAGGTTGATGCGCAGACCAACCGAGATTCTTCAGGTGAATCTGCAACTTCTCGGCATCTGATTCTGAAAGCGCAAGCGTGATTAACCCAGTTGATTGACCTGGGCTATGTTCAATCGAGAGATCTTCAACGTTTACACCTGCGTGTGCGCATTCGTCGAAGAGCGCCGCAAGTTGTCCTGGGGCATCCTTGATAACAACCGGCAAATATGTGTAGTCACGTACGCGCGCACCGTGCTTGCCTGGAATTCGTTTCTGCCCCGTGCGACCTGAGTCGAGGATCTCGACGAGCGCTCCTTCGTTCTTTTCGGAGAGCGCCTTTACTAAATCACTCAGTTGGATCGCATAGGCGTTCAATAGTTCGATATTGATATCGGCATTGGCGAGCAAGAGCTCACTCCAAAATTCTGAATCCGAGGCAGCCAGCCGCGTTGTGTCCCTGAGCCCTTGCCCTGCCAATAACAGTTCCTCGGGGGTACGAGAAGCGAGAACAGATCCCAAGAGCGAGCTGACCATTTGAGGCAGGTGTGAAACAAGACCGATGGTGGCGTCATGCTCGGCTGGACCCAAACGATAAGTCGTGCTTCCCAATATCTCGCCGAGCGCGAGCGCGATTTCAATAGCTTTCTCGGAGCTGGTCGGACTCGCCGTGACTATCCAAGCCCTACCTTCAAAAAGATCGGCACGAGCCGCTCCCGGACCAGAAATCTCACGGCCTGCCATCGGATGAACGGATACATATCGGTGATCAGAAGCCGATAAAGTCGTGACCTCATTCAAAACCTTAGACTTCAAGCCGCCTATATCTATAACTATTGACTCTGGATGACGTTTAAGCGCACCCAATACAAGAGTTCCAATCGATGAAATCGGGGTCGCAACTATCACAAGTTCGGGTTCTGCGGAATCGCCGGTAAAACCGCCGGTTAAAGCACTAGCAAGCTCGGCGTTCGCTGGCGATAAGTCCTCAAAGCTGACGACTACTCCCCGAGCCCTCAGGGCAAGGCCAATAGAAGTTCCAATTAGCCCGGCACCTATGATGCGAGCGTGCTTCACATCTGAGAAGGATTCGTTAGCGGGCAAGGTCAGGCCTCAAGACGCTCGCCCCACGCAAGTACACGTGCTGAACATCGCTCTGCTTGAGATCAGAATTTGCATGGATCAGTACTCGGACTGTGAGAGGAATAGCTCCCGGAACATCCATCTCCTGAGCGCAAATCAGCGGAACTTGTTCAAAGCCCAAGTCTCGAACCGCTGTGGCCGGAAACGAAGAGTGAATATCGGGAGTTGCAGTGAAGAGGATCGAGACAATGGATTCCAACGCAAGGTCGTTAATTCGAATCATTTCGATAACTAATTCTCCGACGGCCGACCGCATCTCCTCCGCTGAATCGGCTTTAAGCTGCGTGGCTCCACGGAAACCTCGAGTACTCATGTGCTTATCGTAGGGCACCTAACCGTTGAGCGATTGCTAATTTATGCTTAAAACGTTTTACCCTTTTGTCAATAAACCAACCTTTGTAAATGTCGATAATCTATAGGAGATAACCAGTCGGAAGGCCTGAATATTTATTTATCGACATTAAAATGGGTTTTACGCGCGAGATTATCCGTTTATCGATATTTGTATGCTGACCGTATTATTAATAAAACGTTATATAGCTTATTAGGATTTCGACTTAACGTTTTAGCGATAAAGCATTAAACATCTTTTCAATTTCAGGCTGTGAAAGCGCTCTCCAGCGACCCGACTTAATCTCCCCGATGTTGATTGGTCCAAAGTCGGTCCGGATCAAACGGAGCACTTCCACCTCTAGGTAATCAAACATCCGACGGACGATATGAAAACGACCTTCGTGGATTGTTACCTCAACCCAATAGTGCTTGGGTTCAATCTCTCGAACAGTCGTCACCTCGAGAGCTCGGGCGAGCCCGTCCTCAAGCTCAACTCCTTCTAGCAAAGCCGCTATCTGGGACTTTCCGAAGAGGCCCTTGATCTCCACCAAATACTTCTTTTTCAGTCCATAAGATGGGTGGGTAGCTCTATGAGCCAAATCCCCATCGTTCGTAAGCAAGATGAGGCCCTCACTCTCGCGGTCGAGGCGTCCCACATGAAAAAGCCGTTCGTTCCGATCACGGAAGTAATCACCCAAATTTGGCTTTCCTTGAGGGTCTGACATCGCCGAAATTACGCCGATAGGCTTATAAAATGCTAAATAACTCTTAGTCACTGATTGATTTATTGCCTCACCATCAACCTCTACTTTAGAGATTAAGGGATTAATCTTCGTGCCAAGTTCGGTTACCTGAACTCCATCTACGCTGACTCGACCCTCCGAGATCAACTCCTCGCTCCCCCGGCGGCTTGCTATACCGGCGTCCGCAAGTACCTTCTGAAGGCGTACCAGGGATTCGCCAGAATCGGCTTTCGAATGGGAATTACCGTCAAACTTTGAAGTCTTCTCACGAGGGCTCATGGGAGAACCCTAGAGTAAAGGTTGAGAATTTGTTAATCGAGCTAATCGGGTTAGTCAGTAAGCGTTGAGAGAACCTCATCCAACCCATCAACGTCGGGCAGGAATGGCGCCAAGGCTGGCAGATCGCTGACGTGGTTGAGGCCAAGCTTCTCTAGGAAGTACGAGGTGGTCACGTAGAGGATTGCCCCCGTCTCCGCCTCGGTTCCGCTCTCCTCGACCAAGCCGCGCGTGACAAGGGTCTTCATGACCGCTTCGACGTTTACACCGCGAATAGCTGACACTCGAGCGCGTGAGATGGGTTGGCGATATGCGATAACGGCGAGAGTCTCGAGCGCAGCCTGCGTAAGGCGAGTTTGTTGGCCATCCAACACAAACTTCTCGACAATTGGCGCAAGGTCAGGATGGCTGTAGAAACGCCAGCCGCCGGCAACCTGGCGCAGTTCAAAACCGCGACCTTCGTTTGAATACTGGGCTGCGAGCACATGCAGGGCAGCCAAGACTTGCTCGGTAGGGACTTCGGTTATTTGAGCCAAGATGATCTCAGAGACCGGCTCATCGACGACCATAAGGACCGCCTCAAGTGACCTATTCAGTTCGGAATTAGACATTTTGGTCTCCATTTGTCTCATCTTCAACTACAACTACTGGAACATCGAACTCATCGCTCACTTCAATCTCTCCCTCGGCCCCACCCACCCAGGTAATGTGAAGCTCGCCTAAGGCGATAACTTGCTCAAATCGCAGCACTCCCTCGCGATAGAGCTCAAGCAAGGCCAGGAATCGGGCAACAACCACCAAGGTGTTCTCTGCATCGCCTGCCAAGCTCCTGAATGTCACTCGGTTCGAACGGCGAAGTTGTTCGACAATTTTGACCGCTTCCTCGGTCACGCTTACCGGCTGTTCGCACGTATTGGCGATATCGAATTAGAGTCCGGCCAAGTTTTGCCGGATGTCACGATCGCGTATCAAACCTGGGGC
>CAJAEK010000062.1 GCA_903938735.1 uncultured Actinomycetes bacterium
CATTCTTAATTTCAGTAACTTCTTCTTCTGGGACCTCTACCTGGAAAATGAACTCTTCCATGTTCAAGGTGCGCTTACGGTTATCGAGGTTGTCGCGAACCTTCTTCTCGTAGCCAGCGTATGAGTGAACGACATACCAATCGCCCGGCAGGCTACGAAGGGTGCGACGGAACTCTGCGTTCGCGTCGTTCTCTTCTTCGACAGCTACTTCAGCAGCCTCATCGGCAACTTCGGCATCAATCTCGCGAAGTGCGGCAGGTGTGCCTTCTTCAAAGTCAGCGACCAAAACATCTTCGGTTGCAGGAATCTCAGTTGTCGCAGCCGACGCTGCGAGCGCCGCTTCGAACTCGTTCACTGATTCGGTATTTTCTACAGTCATCTTTTTCCCTTACCCAAATACCCAGAAAACGATCTTGGTCAGAACGACATCAAGAATCGAGACGACGGCGATAATGAAACCTACGAAGACGAGAACAACAGAGGTATAGGTAGTCAGCTGGTTGCGTGTTGGCCAAACAACCTTGCGGAGCTCGCTAACGACTTGGCGATAGAACAGGCCAATGCGACCAAAGAGACCTTTAGCCTCTTCAGTTGAGTGCTTCTCATCAGCCACGTGCCAAACCTCTTTCTGTGTAACTTCGTCTAATACTTCTCTTATTACTAACTTGCAGGGCAGGAGGGACTTGAACCCCCAACCGCCGGTTTTGGAGACCGGAACTCTGGCCAGTTGAGCTACTGCCCTTCGAGCGTTACGGAGGCATGACTAAGCATGACCCTTTGCAAGCGCCAGAACGAGGAGTGTACGGTCCCGAGCACCCTCCAGTAAAACTGGCCGGGATGCCTCTCGACTATGAGCTCGCTTGAGCTGACGGAAGCGGGATTTCTCGCCTATTTCGACATGTTTGGCATACTCGCCCCATGAGCACAGATAAGCCCCGCATCTCCAAGCGCATCGCCGCCATCGCAGAATCCGCCACTTTGGCGGTCGACAGCAAGGCGAAGGCGCTCAAGGCGGCTGGTCGGCCAGTCATTGGATTCGGCGCGGGCGAGCCTGACTTCCCTACTCCAGATTATGTAGTGAAAGCCGCGATCGATGCTGCGGGCAAAGTCGCTAACCATCGCTACACACCAGCAGGTGGATTGCCTGAACTAAAGGACGCAATCGTCGCGAAGACCAAGCGCGATTCGAACTACACCATCACTGCTGATCAAGTTTTGATTACTAACGGCGGCAAGCAAGCGGTCTACGAATCATTCGCATCCATTGTTGATCCGGGCGATGAAGTCTTGTTGCCGTCGCCGTACTGGACTACGTATCCCGAGTGCATCAAATTAGCTGGCGGCGTATCGGTCGAAGTCTTTGCCGATGAAACACAGAATTATTTGGTGACGGTCGAACAGCTCGAAGCCGCCCGCACCCCCAAGACCAAAGTGCTTCTCTTTTGTTCACCATCCAACCCGACCGGTTCAGTGTATTCACCAGCGCAAGTAAAAGAAATTGGTGAATGGGCGCTCAAGCATGGCCTTTGGGTCATCACTGACGAGATTTATGAGCACTTGTTATATGACGGCGCGACCGCGCCTAGCTTGCCGGTACTTGTACCCGAGCTCGCAGACCGCACCATCATTCTGAACGGTGTCGCAAAGACGTATGCAATGACCGGCTGGCGCGTGGGCTGGATGATTGGTCCCAAGGATGTGATCAAGGCCGCCACTAACTTGCAGTCACACATGACATCGAACGTATCCAACGTTTCACAGCGCGCGGCCATCGCGGCGTTGACCGGTGATTTATCTGCGGTGCACGAGATGGGCGTTGCCTTTGATCGCCGTCGTAAATTAATCGTCAAAATGCTGAACGAGATCTCTGGCGTGGAATGCCCAACCCCAACGGGTGCCTTCTACGTCTATCCATCTGTAAAGGGAATCTTGGGCAAAGAGATTCGCGGCAAGCGACCACAGACATCGGCCGAGCTGGCAACGCTGATTCTTGAAGAAGTTGAAGTTGCTGCGGTTCCTGGTGAAGCCTTTGGACCATCCGGTTATTTGCGCTTTAGCTACGCCACATCTGATGACGATATCGTCGAAGGTATTACTCGAGTTCAGAAGTTGTTGGGCGAAGCTAAGTAATTAGCTCGAGAAAAATCAGTCGAGGCTAACGCCGACGAACTGAACTTCTGGTTGCAAGGTAATTCCAAACTTTTCCTGCACTTTATTGCGCGCGCTCTTTGCTAGTGCGACGATGTCAGCCGACGTTGCGCCACCTGCATTCGATAACGCAAGCACATGATGCGGTGAAATCTGGGCACCGGCCAAGCGATCCCCTTTGTTTACGCCAGCGTTCTCCATCAGCCAAGCAGCTGATGTCTTGATTCGACCATCTGGTTGCGGCCAACGGGGCGCAGATTCAGGAAGTCCAGCAGCTTGGTCAGCAGTAATGATGGGATTAATAAAGAACGATCCGGCCGATTGAATCTCGGATTGCAGCAACATTCCTTTTTTAGCGCGCAGCGCCAACACCTCAGTACGGACATCGGTAATCGGTGCACGGTCCCCCACTGAAACCCCGAGCGCACTCGCGAGTTCGGCATACATAATCGGCAGCGACATCTCGCCTCGGCGCAGCTGGAATGTCACATCCAGAATGACCCACCGGCCAGCTTCTTTTTTAAACTTTGATTCGCGATATCCGAATTCACATTCCGATGCTGCGAATGTAGTGATGCGCTTTTCTTTCCGGTCATAGGTACGCACGCGCGCAATAACTTCTGAAACCTCGTGGCCATATGCGCCGATATTTTGAATCGGCGAGCCTCCCACGGTGCCGGGAATTCCACTCAAGGATTCGAGATTGGCAAGGCCCTTCTCCATCGTGAAAAGAACAAAGTCATCCCAATCTTCACCGGATGCAACCGTCAACATTCCGCCACTGCAAGCATCAATCTCGTAACTGTTGCCGGTCGTCTCGACACAAATAACGGTGCCATCAAAGCCGTCATCGCTGATCAAAAGGTTAGAACCGCCACCGATAATTAAGAGCGGAGTATTCGAGGAATCAGCCTCGTCAATTGCAGCTATTAATTCGGCTTCGGTGGTGGCGTGAATGATGCGGCGCGCTGGACCACCAACATGCAGTGTCGTCAGTGCCGACAGATTCTCCGCGCTCATGGGGCAAGCCTAACGGCGGGGCGAAAGAATCTCGGTCTTACCGCGGAAGCGATCCAAGATGCGGTCGTAATTCTTCTTTGATTGCTCATCTCGATACGCGGGATCGGTGTCGTGATAGCCATGATGGCGTTCTTGATGCAATGGTAAATCGAGCTGCCACAACCGACCATGCGCCTGACGCAACCGAAGTCCGAATTCAATATCCGCATTGCGGTAATACACCGCTCGAATATTGAAGGCACCGGCTTCCAGCGCTTGCTCGCGGTTGATGCCAAGGAAATAGCTAAAGAGCACGTCGACTTCACCAGCGCCCTTGTCATCCACACTGCGCCATTCATCCTCAATATTTATTAGCCCCCCGCGCCAACCCACGGCGGCAAATTCATTGCGCTCCAATAACTCAAGCGCTGGAGTCACGGCATCACCGTCGAAGATGGTGGATGAATCCATAATGAATACGTATGGCGACGGCGCCGCTTTGAGAAGCGCGTTGGCGGCTTCGCCCCATCCGACGCCACCCGTAATTTGAACGACGAATGTGCGGGAATTAAGGACCGGAACTAGCGCTGACGCATCTGGCGTGCCGACGACCAAAACAACGATGGCAATTTTCTCTGATGTGTGTGCTTGCGCTGCCTTCACGGCAGTGGCGGCATCGTCGCAGAATCCATCAACGATGATGACGATGGTGGCATCAAATTTCGCTTCTGACACGTGGCGGAAATCGCCGATCCGGGCGTACTGCGCAAATGGGGATTTCTCGCGGAATTCAAAGCCGCCGGGCACATCAAGAATCTCAAAGCCGTGCGCCAAAATTTGATCACGTAATTTGTCAGCCAGTGCGAAATCTTTGTTAGTGCGCGCTTCTTGTCGAGCTGCCCCCAGCGCGGTTACTTCTGCCGGAACGTTCATGCGTTGGCGACGATTGCCTTCGCCATTCCCAATACTTTGGTCTCGGCGCAGATTGCAGTGATATCAATCTTTGCATCACCAGCTTCAGTGATCTCGGAAACCTTGCCACTGATGATTAACTCAACATCAGTATTTGCGGGCACAACGACTGGCTTGGTGAACCGAACCGAAAACTCTTTCACCGATGTCGAGCCGCCAGCTTGGTCAGCCACGTATTTGCCGGCGAGCGCCATAGTCAACATTCCGTGCGCAATCACATCGGGCAGGCCGACCGATTTCGCAAAAGCCTCATCCTGATGAATCGGGTTCTGATCGCCGGATGCGTTCGCGTATGCCACCAAGAGTGCGCGATTGATATGAAA
>CAJAEK010000063.1 GCA_903938735.1 uncultured Actinomycetes bacterium
CGCCGTCGCCATTTGAATCACGGAATGAGCGAGGGTAGACCTGATAAATCGCGGCGTCACGCCACCATGCGGTTGAACTCATGGCGCCATTCTAGTTAGGAATTAGCTGGAAGCGGTTTCACCTAACGTCACGGTGTATGACTTCTGATTAGTCAATGTTGGACCAGCCATAATCGTGATGGTGGTATTCGGTGCGAAAGCACGGATCCGCACAATTGCAGTGACTTGATCCGGAATCTTCACGCCGTTGATCTGTGTGATGATTGAGCTATCCGGAATTCCAGACTTTTGTGCTGGACCTTGGCCAGTGATGCCCGTCAGCGTGCACTGTGCATAAGGAAGCATCTTGGCGCCCTTGCCGGTGTAGCTCGTATCGAAGCAGACGCCGAGTAACGGACGAGTTGATTTTCCGGTTGCGATTATCTGATTCACGATGCGATTCGCTTCGTTGATAGGAATTGCAAAACCCAAACCAATCGAGCCGGCTTGCGCGGTTGATAATCCCGATGAGGATGTTGATGCGATGGCGGAGTTAATACCAATCATTTCGCCAGCGGCGTTGGTGAGCGGTCCACCCGAGTTACCTGGATTGATTGCGGCATCGGTCTGGACTGCATCGACATAAGACTCCGCGCCTGATGTTCCGGTGGTTACCGGCCGATTCAATGACGAGACAATTCCGGCAGTGACGGTGTGATCCAAACCGAGTGGCGAACCAAAGGCGATGACTTGATCACCAATGCTCAACGCTGATGAATCACCCTTTGCGATAACCGGCAGATTGCCGCGGTTAATCTTCAAGACTGCCAGATCGAAATTCTTATCGCGGCCAACGATGGTCGCATCCACGTCGTCGCCGTTATCCAACGAGACAGAGACTGTTCCCGCGCCACCTACGGCGGCATCAATCACGTGGTTGTTAGTCAGGATGTACGAGCTAGTTGCATCGCTCTTAATGATTGATCCCGATCCGGTGTCTCCGCCAGACGAAGTCGTGACGTTGACGGTTACAACTGCAGGGGAAACTTTGGCAACGACTGCTTTAATCGAATTGTTAGCGACGATTGCGGCGCTCTGTGCCGGCGCACCCAAAGTCACTAGTGATCGACCCGCGGCACATGTGCCGGTCGGTGACGCGTAAATCGCTGATGTGCGGTTATCCACGCATGCGGTGGTGACGTTTCCGCTAAACGTACCGGCGGCGGTTGCTACGCCACCCGCGACGGTGGCTCCTACGACAAATCCCATCGCCAGCTTTGCTGGTGTTGTTGTGAAGAGTTTTCTCATGTGCGCATCCAATCGAGTCAGGCTTGAGATTTTACGGGGATGAGGTCAAAGTTTCCTGAGAAGTTAAAGCTGGCCGCCGTAAACTTGGGCAATGGGGATTGAACCGATTGAGACTGAGCGGTTGTTACTGCACGCCGTTTTGCCAGCCGAATACGAGCTCTTAGCGGTCGATAGAGCCGACCCGCGCCTCTGGGTGGATCGTGGCTTCGCAAATCCTTTTGGGCACTTGGTTGAGGATGCAGGTCCGCTGCCTTATCGAATTCCCAAAATCCGTACTAATCCCGAGCAAGCGCCGTATCTCCTGCGGTTAGCCGTGCTCAAACAGACCATGAGCATTATCGGCAGTTCTGGTTTTCATGCCATGCCCGACAATCACGGAATGATTGAAGTCGGCATGGGAATTGAACCGGCATTTCGCGGGCGTGGATTCGCACAAGAGATGTTGCACGGAATGTGGGGCTGGGTGATCAATCAACCTGGCGTACGAACGCTTCGTTACACCGTCACGCCCGATAACGCGCCATCACAAGCGATTATTAGAAAGCTTGGCTTTCATTACTCGGGTCAACAAATGGATGACGAGGATGGCCCAGAAGATATATTTGAGATGTCGGTGGATGAATACCGAAAGAAGTTCGTAACCGAATAGTTATTGATTGGATTCAACCGAAGTCGGCATCTCCATATTGCGTACTTCAGGGACTAGCAATACAAGTACGACGACCAAAACAACAACGCCGGCAGAAATCTCCATTGAACGCGGGATTCCAATTGCTGCCGATAATGGTCCGGCAATCATCAGACCCACCGGGCGGAACAAGAATGAACCCATCGCGTCAAAGGATGAGACGCGTGAAAGTGATTCGCGCGGAACTTGCCGGACCATTGCTGTTGTCCAGACGCTGGCCCACAAATCCAATGCGATACCCCAGATAAAGGCAGATGCTGCAATAAAGAGAAGTGATTGTGGGCGGACGAGCGCCCACATATAAATAGCCAAGGTCGAAGTAATGGCCATCATGAAGCGCATCGGATATTTCAATTTAATCTTCAGGCCAATAACCGATCCCACCAAAAAGCCAACCGATTCACAGGTCAGGACAAAAGCCCACGATTTTGCGCCGTTGAAATACTTGAGTGAAATAAGTGGCCCTAAAACGTTTTCACCCATTGCCCACGCCATGGTGATGAATCCAAAGCCGGCTACCACGGCAACAATCCAGCGATAGGACAAGAAGACTTTCCAGCCATGCACCAAGTCATCGAGCATCGAGTTGTCATTTTCCGCGCGCTTCGGCACAACGTGGCTAAAGGAGAGCACGATGATGCCAGCGACACTGAATGTTGCAGCATCAATAACTAAGCCAGTTGTACTGCCGAGGGTCGCCACGATGATTCCGCCGATTGCAGCGCCCATGATCATGGCGGCGTTGCTCATGAAATTAGTCAGCGCATTCGCTTTCTGTAACGCTTCTTCTTTACAGATAGCAGGCATTACGCCGGATTGCGCGGGCCAGAAAATTCCCCACATCAAACCGAAGTTGATATTGGCGACAAGAAAGACCCAGACGGGAACGTGGCCGGTGGCAAAGAATGCACACTGCATATAAAGCGGGATCGATCCCCACAGGTCGGTCAGACCCATCATCTTCACGCGTCCGAATTTGTCGGCGATAACCCCACCAAAAGGCGCCATGATCAACATCGTTATGCTGGACGCGCCTAATACCCAACCGAGTTCGGTTGGTGACCCACCGCGCATATGCAGAATGCCGAAGGCCAGCGCAATCGGCGACATTCCATTTCCGAAGTTAGAGATAAAGCGAGCGAGCAGAAAGCGTTTTACATATCTCTGCGCGAGGATTTCGCGCAGGTTCATTTAGCGTCTTTGCCTTCGATATCGCGAATCAAGCGATGGATTTCCTGAGCAATTTCTTTTAGCTCTGCCAATTCTTGGCCAGCAAGAACTCGTGCTTCTTTTGCTAATTCGAATTCGCCGAGCGATGCGGTATGAGTCTCTGTGATTTTTTGTTCGACGGATGCGCTGGATACGTTCTGTCCCACCATGATGATGGAGAGCAAGACCAACTGCAAGAAAGTTTGTGCGACCCAGGCAACGATGACGATGAGGTCACCGGACTTCAGCGCAGAAGGAAGAGAGACCAGTGCGATTGCTGCAAAGAGGTAAGCGCACCACATGGTGGAAACACCAGAAGTAATTTTTGCTGCGAGCTTGGTATTGAAGTCGTTTATTTTGCTCATGCAGAGATTGTAGAGCTGGGGCGGTCCGGCAACTTCAAACGCAACGCAAAGAGCGTGACTGCGCCCATGCCCGCGACCAAGCCGCCAACCCATACCCAGTGCAACCCCGCACCCAACAGGGTGCCGGCAAACATCGGTCCAACAATCAGCGCGAATTGCCATGCGTTTGTGCTGGCCGCGTTATATCGACCGCGCAGATGATCCGGCGCTAATTGGTTGGTGATGGAAGGAAATATCGGCGACCAGACCATTTCACCAATTCCAAAGATGATTTGGCAGAGAATGATGAAGAAGAGCGCGTGACGACGATCAACGCCAGCGAATGAGAGTGCGACCCAGGCAAAGAGCCAGAAGGTAGTCGCGATTGCCAAAGCATTACTGCGCTTCCACTTCTCGGTCTTCTTCACGATATACAGCTGGAACGAAGCAATCATGATGCAGTTCGCGGCATACGCATACGCAATATCGGATGCTGGTAAATGTGCGACCAAGGTGGAGAACGATGCAAAGCCAACTTCTAATTGACTGTATCCGCACAACAACGCGAAGAAAGCGATCACCCAGAAACGACGGAAGACTTTGTCGGAGATAACATCGCGCCAACCGCTCTCTAAAGCGGCATTGGCGGCTCGTTCGTGTTCGGTCCGGTGTCCGACATTTCCGATTCCCATGACAATGACGCCATAGACCAAAAATGAAATTCCATCACCCCAGTACAGGATCTGAAAGCTGTGTGGATGCGCGACTTGCACAATGGCGGATGAGATAACGCCGCCAATTCCAATGCCCAAGTTCAACATCGCAAAGTTGGCGCCATAGATACGTTCTCGTTGATGTTCAGGCGTTAGCTCCGCTTGGATTGCGCCTTGCGCTGGCCACATCGCGGATTGTCCGACCGCACAGATAGTCATCGCCAAGAATGCTTCTGGAATATTGCGAACCCATGCCAAGCTGGCGTATCCCAGAGCGCTAATCACAAGGGCGTTGAGCAATATCGGCCGTGGTCCCCAGTGATCTATCAGGGAACCAACTTTTGGTGAAACAAGAAGTGATGCGAATGCGCTGTATCCGACAATGACGCCGGCGACTGATGCGGGGATGCCACGAACGTTATGAAAATAGATGAAGACATATGGCAAAACCAGGCCGTTACCGATAGCCGACAACGCGTTGCCAATCAGCAAGATTTGTACCTTGCGCGGCAAGCTCTTTGGCGTTTCGGTCGACGATGACATCAGGCGATTCTAACCAAGTTCTCAGCGCTGCGAACAAGTATTATTAGCCAAATGCGCAAAGCCATAAAGCCCCTCACGATTATCGCCTCGGTGGCGATTGTGTTGGGTTCGCTGGCTTCGTTCGCTTTAAATCGAGCGACGACATCCGCGATTCCTCGCTCAAAAGTTTTGCAAGGCGCGAAGCAATCACAAAATGGCGATACAAACATTTTGTTGTTGGGTCTTGATTCACGTCGTGATGCCAACGGCAACGATTTGCCGCGCAAGCTATTGGATTTGATGCACGTTGGTTCGAGCAGCAGCATCGGTGGATACAACACCAACACGATGATTTTGATTCACATCCCGGCCGGTGGCAAGAACGCGGTCGCGGTTTCGATTCCGCGCGATGACTATGTGGCGGTGCCAGGCCAGGGTATGCAGAAGATTAAAGAGGCATATGGCCTTGCAAAGTATTACAACGAGCTGACGCTCATCAAGCAAGGCATCAAGAACCCACAACGCGAGCAGATGAGTCGTGATGTTGGCCGAGCTGCCACCATCCAGACGATCACGAATTTGCTGGGTGTTCCGATTGATCACTTCGCCGAGGTCAACTTGGTTGGCTTCTATGACTTAGCGAATGCGATTGGTGGCGTTCAGGTCTGTTTGAACAAGGCCGTTAATGACACTAAGTACTCGGGTGCAGTATTCCCAGCCGGCTTGCAAACAATCACGGGCGTGGATGCTTTGAAGTTTGTTCGTCAGCGCCATGGTCTGCCTAATGGCGATTTGGATCGGACCCATCGCCAACAAGCATTTATTACTGGTGTCATCACAAAGTTCCGCACCCAGGGCATCTTCGGCGATCTCGGCAAATTGTCGGCGTTGATGGAAGTTGCAAAGAAGGATGTTGTCATCGATTCCGGATGGGATGTACTCGGCTTCTTGCCACAAGCAAAGGCGTTGACCGGTGGTCACATCACGTTCCACACTTTGCCGATTCTCGGATACGGAATGCAGAATGGTCAGAGCGTGAATTTGATTGATACCGCGACCGTTAAGGCATTTGTGCAGAACTTGTTCTATCCAAAGCCGGTCGCGAAGAGCACAGCGGCTGCGAACGCAACGCCATCGCCTAAGCCAACAAAGATCAACTTTGGATTACAAGCCAACGGCAAGTCTGTCGATGGCAGCAAAATCCCGTGCGTTAACTAAGCTACTTAAATGCTCATTCTTGCCTTTGTGATTGGTGCTGTCGTGGCGCTTCAAAGCCGCGTCGTTGGTTCGCTGACAAATCTGACCCACAACGGAATTGCTGCTGGCTTCTCCTCCAACATATTTGGTTGGTTGATTCTCTGGATTGCGGTCTTTGGTTTTGCGAAAGAACGAGAGAGTTTCAAGCGAGTTGTCTCGGCGCTGAAAGATGGCCGGTTGAAATTCTGGGAAACACTGGGTGGTTTTGGTGGCGGCGTATTTGTTGCGGTGCAATCATCAAACGTTCCGATTGTTGGCGTTGCGATTTTCACTATCTCCTACGTTGCAGGGCAGACGGTTTCATCGATGTTGGTCGACAAGCTAGGGATCGCCGACAGCGGAAAGCATGCGGTCACTCTTTCGCGGGTCGCCACATCGGTCTTTACCTTGATTGGTGTCTTTGTCGCGGTCTATCCCGATTTCAAGAACAGCACATTTAAGGCGTTGCCGATTATTTTGATTATCGTCGCGGCATTTTTCACCTCGTTCCAACAAGCGGTGAATTCCCGCCTCAATGCGATTTCGCAACGCCCGATGGTGACTGCGTGGTTCAACTTCGCATCGGGCACGGTCGTGCTATCGATCGTCTTAGTTATTAATCTGCTCAGCGGGGCGCATTTCGGTCATCTGCCGACTGCTCCTGGCAAGTGGTGGATGTATTTGGGTGGACCACTCGGCATTGTTTTTATCGCCAGCACCGCTCACATCATTAAGCATTTGGGCGTCTTGAAGACAGTTCTATTTGGTGTTGCAGGGCAATTAATAGGCGCCCTGTTGTTGGATTGGTTAGCTCCAACTCACAAGGGCGCCGTTAGCGGTTATTTAATAACCGGTACTGCAATTACTTTGATTACGATTGTTGTTGCATCGACCATAGGGTCCAGATATGCGAACGGACCGACAAAGGCTGACGCATAATCGTTGTGATCTGAAACGCTACGTCGTCTGGGCGTAGGTATTCGGCGAGTGCTGGTGATCCTGTTGTGCGGCCCGCGCCGATAGCGAATTCAGTTTCGGTTCCAGCCGGACATACCAACGCAACGCGCACGCCCTTGCTGCGGAGTTCGCGATCCAAACCACCAGCCAGACCTACTTGTGCATGCTTGGTGCCAGCGTAGATGGATTCATCGCCGCCGCCACGGAAGCCCGCGACAGATGCGACGACGATGATGTCGCCTTCCATCTTCTCCAACATGGTAGGTAAGCAAGCACGGATAACGTGAACGGTGCCCTCGTAATTAGTGCGCATCATGCGATTTACTTCGTCGTCGCTGTAATCCAAGATGGATCCATACATACCGATACCTGCGTTAGGCACGATGGTGTCGATGGTTCCGAACTTGGCGAGCGCCGTTGACGCAATTTCGCGAGCAACAACTGGATCGCCGCAGTCGCCTGCAACAGCAACGGCGTTATCTGCGCCGAGCTGTGCAACGATTTCATCGAGCCGCGCTTTATTACGCGCGTTCAAGACGACCTTTGCACCTTGTTCTACTAATTGTTCTGCGGCAGCCTTACCGATACCGGAAGTTGCACCGGTGATAACGACTACTTTGCCTTTGATGTCCCGAAGTTGATATGTCATTGGGGGAGCCTAAGTGCGCCCCCACCGCCCCGCAATATTTATCTGGAGGCGGAGAAGATGCTCGAGGCTGCAGCCGCACCACCCTCATGATGTAGCTGCAGCGCTAGAGCGGACCCGGCTAGGACAAGGCCCATGGTCAGTAAAAGGAAGTGGCGTTTCATGGCTTTAAGGTGCCCCACAAGCCTGATTCCCCGCCTAAGGAAAGCTGAGAGCCAGCTGACAGTTTTGCCCGCTGATGCGCTCTCGAGTGCACGGTGGAAGAATGCCCATGTGCCAAAGATTGAAGCCCCCAGCCTGGCGGAACACCGCGAGCTGCGCCGTCAGCAATTAATGACGGCTGCGTTGGAGCTTGCGGTCGAAGATGGCGCGCAAGCGATCACAGTCGCTGCGGTCGCGCAGAAGGCTGGCCTGTCGCGTTCATCAATCTATGAATATTTTGCGAGCAGCGCGGATCTAGTCGCTGACCTAGTTATTGAAGAACTCGATTACTACACACTGCGCTTAGCCGATGCGATTAAGGGCGCAACCGATCCATTCGAAATGATTTCACTTTGGATTGCCGAAGGCCTTCGTTATGTAGCAGACGGTCGTCATATGTTGGTGAAGTCGCTCAACACAGTTACGCCACCGGCATATCGCAAGGAAGAGATTTCGATGGGTCACCGCAAGTTGCTGGCACCATTGCGTAACGCACTTCAAGAAACAGGTATTAAAGATGTGATGGCCGCTGCTGCATTCCTGCAATCCGTCACTGACGCTGCATCCGTTCGCATTGAGTCCGGAAATGCAGCAGAGCCCGAAATC
>CAJAEK010000064.1 GCA_903938735.1 uncultured Actinomycetes bacterium
CAAGCGCTAATACGTCTTCTACGAGAATGCTTGTAGGAGCTTTGAGCTTGGTCCGCATTACGTAATAGGTCACAAGCGTCGCAACCACAACCACGCCACCGCAGATTGCAACTGTCTGACGCACTCCGAGCGCAGTGCTCATCCAGCCTATAAATGGTGACCCGGCCGGCGTTCCACCCATAAAAATCATTAGATAAATACCCATTACCCGACCACGAATATTCGGGTCCGAATGAGTCTGCACATACGAATTTGCAGAGATCATCGTGGTCAACGCCGCGCACCCAACAAAGGGAAGCATCACGGCATAGATCGCATAGGTCGGAGCCAGCGCCAAGAGCGCAACTCCGCTGCCAAAGACCGCCGCTCCCACCATGATGAATCGTGGTCTGCGCCCTTTATCTAACCGCGCTGAAATCAACGCTCCAGAAAGCGATCCAATCGCGATGATGCTGCCGAGCCCGCCATACGATGCGGCACCTTTATGAAAAATCTGAGTCGCAACCAACGCGTTAAAGATCTGAAAATTAAGACCAAAAGTTGAGGCAAAGAAGACCGTCACCATAACCGCGAGTAAATCAGGGCGTGCCCGCACATATTTCAGGCCTTCCAAAATCTTCGCTGTGGTCGCAGGCTTATCTGACGTATGCAACTCTTCATCACGAATGAAATACAAGGCAGCAATCACAAAGATGTATGAGCCGGCGTTAATCATGAAGGAAGGCCCAGTTCCAAACCATGCAATGAGTAACCCAGAAAGTCCCGGTCCTATTAAACGTCCGGCGTTGAAGTTAGCCGAATTAAGGCTGACCGCATTTGCTAGGTCGCCCTTGCCCACCATCTCGGATGTAAAGGCCTGGCGAATCGGCGCATCAAGTGCGGTGAATATGCCCAGCATGAAGGCAAGGAAATACACGTGCCAGATATGCACATGGTGCGTGATGACTAAGGCACCAAGAACGAAGGAGACTAGCCCACCACCAATATTGGTGAAATAAAGAAGTACTCTTTTATTAAATCGATCCACTAACGAACCACCATAAAGACTCAGCAACAACGCGGGTAAAAATTGCAGACCAGTTACTAAACCTAGATCTCGACCACTGTGCGTAAGCTGAAGAACCAACCAATCCTGCGCGACGCGTTGCGCCCATGAGCCAATGTTCGAGAGCGCGTTTGCTGGATAAAGGATGCGGAAGTTGCGATGCCTAAATGAACGCAGCGATCCTTCGGGGTTAATCACCCGTTTACCTTATCGGTCGTTCCTGAGTATGCTCGGCGTTATGAGATCAGCTCTATTCGTGATTGTGACCGGCACCATGCTCTGGCTCATCGCAGTCATCGTTGCGATTGCAATTGGTGCGAGTTCGCACACCATCGCAATCTGCGCTGCAGGACTAGCGCTTGGTTTGCTCGGCATTCGTTACACCGGCAAGCGGACTTTCCAGAAGAATTAACTTCTGGTTTTTTAACTTTGCTTAGCCTTCGATTTGGCTAGCGATACCGCGCAACACCTTGGCAAGACGTTCTGCATCGGCACCTTGTGGGTGGCGACCATGGCGAATTCCGTTACCAACCTTGTCCAAAATCTTGATGGTGTCTTCGATCATCGTTGCCAAGTCATCTGAGTTGATGCGAGTGTTCGCAACAACCGATGCTGGCTCGTCAATGATGTGAACAGAGAGCGCCTGTGGGCCTTTGCGACCTTCGGCAACGCTGAACTCCAACTTGGTGCCGGGCTTAACGGTTGCTACACCTGATGGAAGAACACTTGATGGAAAATACACATCTTCGCCCTCATCAGAGGAGATAAAACCAAAACCCTTTTCGAGGCTGTACCACTTCACTCGACCGACTGGCATGGTGACTCCTTTAGATCTGAACTGCTGCAGAAGGGGATCTGCAAGAGGGATAGTTTAACTGATGTCTGAAATTGGCGCTAAGGCGTAACAAGCGCCTCGGAGTGCGCTCCGCAGCCATGATCGACCGAGACCACGCGGGCATCTTCAGGCGAGAGCACGTTGGCACAGACGCCAAAGGCGGAACGTAGCGAGCCAGAAATCGGGATGAAGAAGCCGCAGGACTGGCATGGCTTGGGTGCCTGGCGCGCCATCGGCGAATTAGGACCACGGTCCCCGTCGTACCAGCGCTTGCTTGCAAGATCGCGACCCACAATAGAGAGAACGCGTGCCCGACCTAAACCAAATTCAAAGAGTTGTGTTGCATCGAGCTCTTCGTCGCCCGGCAACGCCCCATATCCCGGAACCAAACGTTCATCGGTTGCAGATGTAGGGATGACGTCGCCCGGACCAACA
>CAJAEK010000065.1 GCA_903938735.1 uncultured Actinomycetes bacterium
GCGCCAGTCCCGAGCTTTTCCAAGTTCACAAACCTGGTGGAGATACATCCATACCCTTGGCTACGAGCACCACACGCGCATTCCGTGCGGTCATTCTCGGCATGGCGTAACAAACTAAATAAGTGATGAAATTCTAAAAGAGAATTAAGTTCGCCATTTCAAATATCTTGTTGCCGTTTTAACGACCAAAGAATTTCGATGGCTCGCAATCCACCGATACCCAAATCGCGAAATTGGTCCCAAAGCTTTTATTGCACCGCTGGTCCATCGATTTCCTCTTTGCTCAAGCAGGAAAGCGATCGCGGCGGCTCCTGAATACTGTGCTTTATCCTTGATAACAACAACTTCCCTTTCGCATTGCTTTTTTGTTAAGCCATAATCCTCAAGCCGAGTGGTCTGAAACGAAAGAGCCTCTAACTGAATTTTCTTCGCTACCCACTGGACAGATGCGATGCAAAAGTCACATTCGCCATCGTAAATCACGACAATAAGACGGGAAATCATCGCTCCATTGTCTCAGGTGTGAGCGCGAACGCATACACCGAGCCCGTTCAGTAATATAAGCAACGTGAGTATGGGGATTTGGAAGAGCAGGGCTCTCCTTGGAACCGTCTTCCTCATTGCGTTTTCAAGTATTGGCATGCCGATTTCTCATGCCGCGCTAACAATCAGCTCTTCGCAAACAAACGTTACGTCGACCACTGGCGGCGGTAGTTTCGGCGCCGGTCCGTGTGGTGGCACCAGTGTTCTCGTAGGCATCGGTGGTCAAACAACAAATTACGAATCAACGGGAACGTATAAAGCAACGCTCACGCAAGTGACAGGAACGTGCGCACCACTCAGTGCCGATGGACAGACCGTGGGCGCGCTCACGACAGGCGTCGGTGGGCCGTTTGGATCGACAGCTGGTACCGCTTTAACTTCACCCAATTGCAGTTCGAGTGGCGGCAACCAGGTCATCGTTGGAGCTCGCGTATTTAAAACCTCGACTTCTGCCTTTGCAGCCGGTGTGACCCTGCTCTGTGGAACTCTTCCACTCGGAACAAATCGTACTTACGGCAGTTCCCTAGGCGATACAACTCCAACGACGCATGAGGATATTGCCTGCGCGGCAGGAAGCGTAGCCATAGGTATCTACGTCTTTTACGGCGGAATTGAGGACAGGTTTGGAATTACTTGTGCTCCAATTTTGACCATTCCTCAATCAATATCTATTTCTTCACTGGGTACAAATTCGACAACCTATCCTTATAGCCAAACTCTTGCGATCACCACAACAGGAAGCAACGGAACAGGTTCAATTACATTCTCTGTTGCGAATGGAACGGCTACTAGCTGCGCACTTTCTAGCTCTGCAAGCAATGCAACGTTAACGGCGGCATCTAGCGGAACATGTTTAGTCACCGCGACCATCGCATCCGATACAAATTACGTTTCGGCCACAAGCTCCTCCGCAACCTTTACTTTCAATCTAGCTAGCCAATCTGCGATTACGATTAGTCCAACCGGAGGCACATATGGCGTTCCCCTCACGATTTCGATTTCTGGCGGATCAGGCACAGGAAGCGTCACTTATTCCTCGGCAAATGGAACGACTTCTTGCTCAGTTGCAGGAGCAGCGCTAACCGCGGCAGGTGTTGGTACATGTTTGGTTACGGCGACAAAGGCAGCTGATATCAATTATTCACAGATCCAATCGTCACAAACGACTGTAACTTTTGCTCAGGGCATCACTGGTGTAACGGCGGTGCTTTCAACCGGCCTCACAAGCTCGACCTATCGAAATGGAAACTCTATTTCTTCGACATTCACCGGAGCCGCA
>CAJAEK010000066.1 GCA_903938735.1 uncultured Actinomycetes bacterium
AGTAAAGGCGTAGCCCGTCTTAGCCATGGTTCCAACTGTCGCGAGTGTGATTGCTGTCCCCGCGGTTGTGTAACTGTCTGTCGCCTTGCTGGGGGATCCACTCGCAGAGTTGACGTTGTAGGTCACGGTGTAAGTACTGGGAACCCACTTTGGATATAGAGTCACATTGCTTGCGCTGATAGCGTAGGTAGCACCAGTCTGATAGATCGTTCCGGTAAGTGCGGCGTTATCCGCCCATCCACCAAAGGAGTATCCAGTGCGGACCAAGGAGGTATTCGCCAAGATCGGAGCGTTCTGACCGATGTTGTACGTGTTCTGAATACCTTGGGCTGATTGATCGAGAGGTGCGGATCCACCTGTCGCGTTAGTGGCGGAATAGGTGACGGTGTAAGGAATGGCTGTCCACTTGGCATAGAGAGTGATGCCCAACAGTCCCAATGTGTAGGTGTTTCCTGCAGAATAGACCTGACCCGTGTTTGCCGGATTTAGCGTCCAGCCCGCAAAGGTATAACCCAACTTTGTGAGCGAGCCAGTATTTCCAAGGATTATGCCTGTTGTGCTTGATTGATATGCCGTTGCATCCGTCGGAACAGATCCGCCTGCATTGCCATTGCCATCGTAAAGAATTCGAAGTAGTTGCAGCGTTGTCGCTGTAATGGTCTCGAGCCCAGAGGCATAATCGAGGCGGCTCGCCGTAACGGAGAGTGTGAAAGTAGTTTGAGCATTCACTCCCGTGACAGATATTGCGCCAGTGGTGCTGACCGCTGCATTGCCGGATGTAGCGGATGCGACCCAGGTAAAATCAGAATTGAAGTTTGCGATTGTTGCAGTGAGGCCGTTCGTCGTTGCCACTACTCCTGTTACATCTGGAACGAGCGGTGAATTTAAAGCTTTACCTGAGGCATAGGCAACGCCATCAGAGTAGCTATCTTTGGATGCCGTAACCGTGATCTGCGCAGTAGCTCCTGGCAACATCCCAGTAACAGTGACTGGCAAAATTCCATTAGATCCAGTTGTCGCTAATGTGATCGTCCCTGAACCACTCTTGAATTGAGCATTTCCCCATACAAATGCTGGGTTCCAGTTTGTGATGTTAACGGTAAATCCATCAACGGTGGAAGTCGAATTTCCGAATACTGGAGTAAAGGCAAGGCCGAGAGGTTTAGAGGGCACAATTGATGAGTAAGCACCCGTTCCAGCCGCTGTCACGGCCGCAACTCGGAAGGAGTAGCTAATTCCGTTTGTAAGTCCTGTAACGGTGCCGGAATCAGAGGTTGATTGGGTGAGAATAGGAGTTGCCCACGCACCACCATTCTCCGCATATTGAATAGCGAACTGTTGAATTGGTGCTGCATCGACTGTAGTAACGCGAGTCCACGTGAGAGAGACGGTTCCATTCCCGGCCGTCGCAGCAAGATTGGTTGGAGCGTTTGCCAGATTACCGTTAAGGGTGATGGTGATCGGTAGAGAAGTTGTTACGTTATAAGCAGAGTCCGCTGCCTTGGTCGCGGTAACTAAGCATGTTCCATAGGCAGTCACGCTCAAAGTCGCGCTCGCTGAGCTATTCGAGAGCTGACAACCAGTTGCTGTTCCACCAGTGACAATCGCGTATGAAACAGCGCCTCCACCCAATCCGCCAGTCGTAGAGAATGTAGGCGCTGCACTGAAGCTGCTTAGTACTGAGTACATTGCAGAAGCGACGAGTGTGCTCTGGCTTGCAGAGACAATGGTGAAGCTGGTTGATACCGCTGTTGCCGCTAAGTAATTGGTGCCGCCCGACTGGCTAGCAGTCAAAGAACAGGTGCCAGCCTTGACCATGCTGACCGCCAACCCGTTTACAGTACAGACCTCGATCGTTGTTGATGTGATCGTTGGAGTTAACCCAGAACTTGCGTAAGGGGCTGCATTGAAAGTCGCAGTAGAGAAAGTCTGCTGACTTATCGAAGGGAATGTAATCGTCTGAGAAGCCTTTGTGATGGTTACCGTGACATCGTTGGTGGTCAATGCATAGTTACCACTATCTGCCTTAGTGACAGCGACCACGCACGAACCAGCAGATGTATAGGTGAGGGTTGCGACAGAAACCGAGCACCCGTTACCACTTGGATTATTTGATGAGATGCCATATGAAAAAGAACCAGCCCCCAGGCCTCCGGTACCACTTAACGCGACTGTCTTTGCTGACGGGTTGTACGTCGCTGTAGTGGTTGTCAAGGAGAGCGTTCCTTGCCCAACTGCTCTGATTGTGAAGTTAGCAGAGGAGAGCGTGATGTTGTAGTTCGGGTTGTTTGCATTTGTTAAGGTGCCTGAAATGATGGGGTAAGCACCTAAACTAGGGCTTTGACCGGCAGTTGAATAGCTGAGAGTTCCTGAGAGAGTATCGCTGCCGACCAACGCACCACTTGTGATCGTATAGAGGATTGTTGGGTCCGGGTCGCCGTAATACCTGCCCTGCCCTGCCGTAGGCGTAACAGTTATTGCAGCCCTAGTGGCGTTATTAGACAGGGTCGCCGATGCAGTCGTAGCGTAGTTAGCGCTGGTAGGGGTGATAGTTGCTACGTAAGAGGTATTCAATAATGATGTCATAACCCACGAGCATTGAGCGGTAAATGGGGCAACCGAAGTGGTCGCCACTGTTCCGCAACCAGAAATGGTTGTCCCGTTTGCAGTGAATGAGACATTGCCGGCGACCGAAGTCGTGGCTGTTAACGTGTAATTCCCACCATAAGCGATCGAGTAGGTATTTGGTGCCAAGGTAATGGTTGGTGTTGCTTGTGAGATTGTTACAGTGGCAGTGGTTCCATAAGTAAAGGTGTAGTTAGTCGCTGTTCCACCGCTACACGAAATAGTTGGAGTGACACTCGCATTCATCGCCGTGGTGTACAGAGGATTGCTTGTACACGTTGGTGCGGTAAGGCCGGTTGTGAAAGAAGAGGATGCAGCACTCTCACCGTTAACAAATCCAGAATAAGTAAAGGTGTAACTTGGTGCAGAAGAACCGTAGGTCACACTCTTTGCTTCAGGAATTACTGCAAGGTTCGCTTTTGCCACAGAAAAACTAGAATAGGTTGACGACGAATTGCCGTAAGAACCGCCTCCAGAGTAGACAGCTTGAACCGAGAGATAACTCCCAGTGTTCGGAATCCATGCGGTACATGTTGCAACTCCTGATAAAACCGATACCGATGAGCAAACAGAGATCGGCGTGCCACCGCTTTGGAATGAGACAGTACCCAAATTTGTATTGACTGTTGAACCACTTGATTTAATTGTTGCCGTGAGAGTCTCAACTGCGCCGTAAGTGAAGGAAGCTGAACCAAGAGTTAATTCGGTGGAGGTTGAAATTCGCACAGTAATTGTTGTTGTGGTGGATGTATTCGAGGCGTACGTAGAGTCGCCTGAGTAATTCGCTGTGACCACATAACTTCCGGCCGCGCTCGGAGTCCAGTCACACGAAGCTACGCCTGATCCATTCAGTGATCCCGTTGTGCAGAGCGTATTTCCGCCCGCATCTTTAAAGGTCACCGTGCCAGTCGCGCCTGCAACAATCGTTGCAGTCAAGGTGTTCGCTGTTCCTAAGTTGAAAGTGCTTGCTGCTGAAGTAAAAGTTGTTGAAGGTACTGGCTTAGGAACGGCAAAGGTGATCCACAAGGCGCCGGCAGCGCCCGCGCCACCCTTGGTCGAACCGCCTTGTCCTGCGCCTCCGCCACCGGCACCGATGCCAGAGCCATCTGCTCCATCATTTCCAAGACCGCTAGAACCAGAACCACCCGCACCGCCACCGCCGGTTCCACCTGCTCCGCCAATGTAGTTCGTGCCGGTTCCGGTTCCACCAGAACCACCACCTCCACCCGCGCCAACATATGTGCTTCCGCTGTTAGGAATAACTTGTCCCGTGCCATCCACGTTGATTAAGAGGCCGGCTCCACCTGCGCCACCAACAGTTCCGGTACCAGCGCCGCCAGCGCCGCCAGTGCTAGCAGCGCCGCCGCCGCCGCCTCCATTCTTCTGAGACCCACCTGCGCCGCCATTGCTTCCAAATGTCAAAATTGGGGCTGAGTAAATTGGGGTCGCCGCCGATGCTGCACTTCCGCTGCCGCCATAGCCACCGCCCGATGAACCACCACTAGAGCTCATCGCCCCTCTGCCACCACCACCGCCGCCCACTGCGGTGATGACCGAACCAAATGATGTGTTGTAACCGGAAGAGGATATATACGTTGTGTAAGACGGCGAAGGACCTTCATAACCCTTGGATCCACCAATACCGACTGAAAGCGGATAGATAGTGCCCGGTGAAACTGTTGTTGAGTTAGCAATGACTACTTGCCCACCACCACCACCGCCACCGAAGTTGTGATCGGCGCCGCCGCCGCCACCAACCGCGAGGATGTTGACCGAAGTAATACCACCTGGCGCGGTCCACAATGGCGGGAAGAGTGATCCTGGAGAAATCTTTAAGAAGCAGAGCGCTGATGTCGAAGCGTCAACGACTCCTGAAAGGTTCGATAGAGTCGCGGTACACCCCGTAGGCGCTGCCAAGGGCGAAGGAAAGACCGTGAGGTTGTGACTACCGTCGTTGGCGGTGTAAATCTTTCCACTGGCATCTAAAGCGATAGCAGACGGGCTAGTGCCTGTAGAACCGAGATTGGACGAGACTCCAGAAGGGGTAATCATGGTTACATCATTACTATCCAAGTTGGCAACGAAGACATAACCAGATGAAGTAACTGCAATTGACCTAGGTCCGGTCCCTGTGGTGCCCAAGGTAGTCACCACACCTGCTGGAGTTACCTTCGAGACATTGTTAGAACCGTAGTTTGCAACGTAAAGGTTTCCGGCCGCGTCGAATGCCATCGCCGCAGGCTTGCTTCCAACTGTGATTGTTGAAGTGACTCCAGTCGAAGTGACTTTTGTCAGAGTGGACGCTCCAAAATTGGCCGCATAAACAGTGCCTGACGCATAATCCACAGCAATGCCCATTGGATTTGCACCAGTCGGAGCAAAGGATGGGGTAAATGAACCCGAGGCTGTAATTTTTGAAATTGAATTTGAGTTTAGATTCGCTGCATAAATATTTCCTTGAGCATCTATACCCACACCAAATGGATATGACTGAGTGTTAGAAAATGATGTCACTACGCCAGTAGGTGAAATTTTTGAGACGTTATTATCGGTGGAATTAGTAACGTATAGGTTTCCAGATAGATCAAAGACCAAAGCATGGGGCATTATTCCTACGGTGGCGAAATCAGAGATAACTCCTCCTGGAGTTATCTTCAAAATCTTATGAGAATTCGCCTCTCGATCGGCGACATACGCATTTCCTGCTGTATCAAAGGCAATTGCATCTGGCTGAGCAGTAGAAGCAAGGTTAATTGTGGTCGTCGCTGCCTTCGCACCCTCGAGGGCTATTGGCCCAAGAACAACTGCGATCATTGGCCCAAAGAGAGCCAAGAGCAGAACTTTTGAGATCGACAGTGATGCTTTGCGAATGATTCGATTCATGCGCGAAGAATATTTTCAGAGTTAAAGTGGGATTTAAAAG
>CAJAEK010000067.1 GCA_903938735.1 uncultured Actinomycetes bacterium
TCCCCGGAAGCTGCTCTTCTTTTATTACTTCTTGCGCGGCCTTTCGCTATTCCTATTGCCTTCTATTCTCTTCTCGTCCATCCACGCATCCACGCTGATTTTTGTTGTCTTCTATGGATTGGATTGGGTCGCCACCGTCCCACCGACAGTTGTTCTTTGTCGTCGAATCTTGGGTCCAGAGCGAGGCACCGTTGTCTATGGCTGGGTCTTCGCGGCGCACCAAATCGGTGGATCAATTGCGGCATACGGCGCCGCCGTGTTGCGTGTGCAGTTCGGAAACTACGCTTCCGCCTTCTTTATTAGCGGCGCGTTGTGTCTGATTACTTCGTACTTTGTCTTGCAGATTGGCGACAAGCCGGCGTGGAAGAAATAACTCACTACGAACGCATGGGTGGTGAAGCCACCTTTCGAACTATCGCGCACAACTTCTACGTTGGTGTAGCAAAGGATCCCATCCTGAGCGCGATGTATCCGGCAAAAGATATGGCTGGGGCAGAGGATCGGCTTCGTTTATTTCTTGAACAGTATTGGGGTGGACCGACCACGTATTCCGATACCCGCGGACATCCACGCCTACGGATGCGCCATGCTGGCTTTCATATCGATACAGCTGCACATGACGCGTGGCTGCGGTGCATGCATGCCGCAATCATTGATTTAGCGATGGAAGAAGAGTTAAAAGAAGAGTTGTGGACATACTTTCAATACGCCGCACACTCGATGATTAACCAACCAAATGGTGAATCCCTCTAGTCGTGCTTAGGGTGGGAATGATTTCCTAGCTTCAGAATTTCACCGTTACGTAAATACCAGAGAGTTCCGTCGCCGCGGCGCACGGTTGTAATACGCAAACCCACGGATTCGACAATTCCTTGAATCTCTAAGACTTCGATTTCATCGCCCACGCCAAATTGATCCTCAATCAACATGAAGATGCCGGCCAACACATCGCGGACGATTGTCTGTGCACCAAGGCCGAGTGCGACTCCGATGACGCCAGCTGACGCAACCAGTGGTCCAAGGTTGAGGCCGAATTCGCTCAGGACCATGGTGGATGCGATCAGCCAAATGATTGCGTTCGAAGCCGATCTCAAAACCGAGCCAGCAGTCTTTGCCCGCTCGCGCTGGCGACCCACGGCTCGCTTAGGGCCAGGGACGAAGTCGGCCTCCGCGATGCGATTCATCGCGCGGGTAATCGCGCGGCCAGCCAGCTTCTGCACAAAGAGGGCGATGGCAATGATCGCGAGAATGTGGAGCGGGGCGCCCGAGAACCAGGTCCAGGCTTGCTTGAGAAATGTCTGCTTCATGATGGGTGTGACTGTACCGAAACCCAGCTTTTTGATACCAAAAATTCACAAAGAAATGGCGACATTTCACGGGTAGAGGGTGCAAGATTTACCAATCAGCTCGAGCCACGAGCTGGCAGGCAGTTCTTGAGGGAGATAGTTCGGTGAGCCAAACTCTGGTCCTGAACGCCACCTACGAGCCACTAGGTGTCGTTGCAGAAAGACGAGCGTTAATACTCGTCTTGAATCAGCGCGCAACCATGGTCGAATCCTCAGGCGAAGTCCTGCATTACAGCGGCGGCGAAGTTTTCTTACCTTCAGTCGTGAAGCTCAATAAATTTATTCGAATTCCTTATCGTCACTCAGTCCCATTGTCTCGTCGAGCACTCTTTGCACGCGACCACGGTCGTTGTGTCTACTGCGGCGCGACTGCAGCATCGATTGATCACGTGATTCCACGCAGTCGTGGTGGCGAACATTCATGGGAGAACGTGGTCTCGGCCTGCCATCGCTGCAATCATCAAAAAGCCGATAAGACACTAAAAGAAATTGGCTGGCGATTGCGGACGGTTCCGCGCGAGCCGGTTGGCGCCGCTTGGCGAATCTTGGGAACCGGTCGACCCGATACTCGTTGGTTGGCATATCTCGAGCCGTATGGTGCCGAACCTCTCACCTCGGCCGCAGCCAGCGCGTAGAGCGCACTACAAATATTTCGTTAGAATCTCACCATGTTTATGACACCAGTTATCGCATTGGCCGCACAACAAGAAGATGGCGCACAGCCAGGAGCATCTATTTCTGCGATGCACGCAATTCTTCTGTATGTGGGATACCCAATCGCGTTGTTCCTGGGCATCACCGCCGTGGTTCTTCTTGCGACAACATCTCGCAAAAAGAGCAGCGGTTCACTTACTCAAATCGACTAGGTATCGATTTAATATCAATCAAGCGTCTTTAGCCTGTGCGCGAAGCGCACGCATCAGAGCATCACGATTCTCGGCAATCGCACGAACCAAACCAGCTGGCGCTGATTTACCTTCGCTAGCCAACCAGGCATCGGTCTTATCGACCGTGCTCTGCTCGGTGATGTACATCGGATACATGGACTCTGCGAAACTGCTTCCGATTTCGAAAGATTTCTTCGACCAGATATCTGCGACATCAGCGAAGTAAGCATCCACGAATGGGCGCAGCAGATCGCGCTGGGTTGGGCGCTGGAAGCCAACGATGGCGCTCTGACGAACGGTGTTAGTCAGGTCATCGTGCGCGATAGATGTGTAAGTGCTCTGCTTTTGCGCAGCATCACGCATCGATGCGATGGCGCGAGCATGGAGATACTGACCAGAGAAAGTGTTATCCCGTTCCTTCTCGGCATCGATATTCGCGCGCGAGATTGCCCCCAGTTCGGCGAGGCCGTGTACAAAGATCCAGCGGAGTTCAGAGTCAACAACCAAACCATTAACTGCACCATCAAGCATTGCGCGTAGTTGTGTTGTGTGTTCGGCGGTTGTTGCCATTGCAGCGAATGCGCGTGCAAAGGTGAGTTGATGATCGCTGCCAGGTGTGGCTGCGTTCATATATTCATAGAGACGAGTGGCGACCTTTTCGCGCAGCGCATCACGATGTGATGGGTGGGCGTAGAGATCCACTGCTGTTCCCAGCTGACCACAGATAGTCGATACAGTGGTGATATCGCTTTCAGTGCCCAGTGCAGTGATTGCAGCGGTGATGAAATCGGATGCTGCGAGTTCGGCATCGCGCGTCATATCCCACAGCGCCGACCAGCAGAGTGCGCGAGCAAGCGGATCCTTGATGGTGCCGAGATGGCTCTTCAGCGTTTCAATCGAGCGTGCATCGAAGCGAAGCTTTGCGTATGAGATGTCGCGATCGTTAAGGAGCAGCAGGTCTGCAACCTTTTCGCCCTCGAGCGCATCCACTGGATTAAGAGATGTCGTGGCATCGATATCGATGGAGCGACGCAAGACCAGCTCGCCACCAACGGTGTCGTACAAACCAACCGCCATACGGTGCGGACGAATCTCAGTCGAGCCGGCTGGAATCTTTGGCGCTTCCTGTGCAATCGAAACCGATACATACTTGCCATCGGCTTCTTCGATGACTGGACGCAAGGTGTTAACGCCCGCGGTCTGGAACCAAGTGTGAACCCAGGCCTTCAGGTCGCGACCACTGGTGGCCTCAACTTCGACCAACAAATCATTAAGCGTGGTGTTCTTCCACGCGTGCTTGTCAAAGTAATTCTTTAAACCCTTGATGAAGTTATCGCGACCGACGTAGGCGATCATTTGCTGCAATACGGATGCGCCCTTGGCATAGCTAATGCCATCGAAGTTAGCGTTAACAGCTTCGATATCGACCATGTCGGTGATGATGGGGTGGGTCGATACGAGTTGATCCTGGCGGTAGGCCCAGTTCTTGCGCTCGACGTTGAAGCCAGTCCACGAGTTTGTGAAACGAGTGCCTTCGGCAAGCGCTAGGTATGACGACCATTCTGCGAAAGATTCGTTAAGCCACAAGTCATCCCACCAATGCATGGTGACCATGTTGCCGAACCACATATGTGCCATTTCGTGCAGGATCACATTTGCGCGGGCGCTGTAGAGGCGCTCGGTGACCTTGCTTCTAAAGACAAGGAGTTCTTCTTTGAATGTAACGGCGCCAGAGTTCTCCATGGCGCCCCAGTTGAAGTCAACGACTGCAATTTGGTCGTATTTCTCAAATGGGTACGCAAGTCCGAACGTCTTTTCGAAATAGTCAAAGCCTTGTTTGGTCAGATTGAAGATATCGTCCTGGTCGACCTTGTCCGCCAAGGATTTGCGGCAGTAGATGCCGAGCGGCACAGTCTTGCTGCCCTTGTATTCGTCGTGAACGTGGAAGTACGGACCAGCAATCAAACACATGATGTAGGTAGCGATGCGTGGAGTTGGCGCAAAGGTCCAGGTGCGTGCACCGTTGACGTCATCGGATTTCGAGGCGACCGGGCTGTTGGAAATTGCTTCCCAATGTGCCGGAACGATTGCAGTCAGCGTGTAGATCGCTTTCAAGCTCGGTTGATCAAAGCATGGGAACATCTTGCGGGTGTATGCCGTTTCGCCCTGGGAATAGACATATACCTCGTTGTCAGCAGGGTCGACAGAGAGCTGGAGTCCTTCGCCGGTATCCGAGAAGTTATTTTCGATTTCAATAATGAGTTCATTATCAGCGGCCAAGTTCTTGAGATAAATAGTCTCGCCATCAAAGGTCGAGGTATCTACAGGTGCGCCGTTGAGAGTCGCAGAAATAACGCGATGGCCAACAGCATCAATAAATGTGTCATATCCCGGAGTAGCGGTAAAGCGCGCGAGGGTCTTGGCGATGAAGTGCTTGTTGCCGTGAGTTAAATCGAGCGTCACGTCATAGCTGGATACAGCAAGATGTTCTGCGCGTTCTTTAGCTTCTGATCGAGAGATGTTTACGCCTGGCACGGTTGCTCCTCGTGGGATACTTGAGACTTAAGTGGAACTGCAAGACCGCTATTTAAGCAGAAATTGGGGGAGTTGCCTTGGCGAACGAAGCGACGTATTCGAACCCTAACTTCAGCTCCTCGGTTCAGCGCCCAACCAACCGATCCTTCAAATTGCGCGGGGTCCGCATGACGCAGGCGCAGCAAAATGCGATGGATAAGTATTGGGGCGAATTCGGTATTAGCGCCGAGACCTTTGTGACTCCCAACCAGGTGCTCTCAGGATTCGACCGAATCGTGATGGAGATCGGTTCGGGCATGGGCGAGGCGACCGCGACGATGGCGGCGGCAGATCAGCGCACTGGTTTTCTTGCGGTTGAATTACATCGCCCAGGAATCGGCGCGTTGTTGATTCGAGTGGGCGAGATGGGGCTGCGCAATATTCGGATTGTTGAAGAAGATGCTCGAGTCTTGATGCGAGAGTTCATGCCAGCGGAATCAGTCGATGCAGTACATCTCTATTTTCCCGATCCATGGCCAAAGACGAAGCATCACAAGCGTCGAATTGTTCAGACGCCTTTTGTGGATGAAGTGGCGAAGGTGTTAAAGCCCGGCGGCTATATCCACGTCGCAACCGATTGGGAGCCATATGCTGAATGGATCAAAGAATTGTTTGATGCGAGTCCAGTATTTATCGGCGGCGTTGTGCCGAAACCGGATTACCGACCACTAACGAAGTTCGAAGACCAAGGCCTGCGCAAGGGACATGTCGTGAACGACTTGGTTTACAAGCGCGCCGTGGATTGCTAAGAAAGAGTTAAATCGAACCCTTGGTTTCGTAATTACCGATCATCCCGATACGTCGGATGTGACGCTCGTCGTTCGAGAATGGTTCGGCGATAAAGGCGTCGACGATTTGTAGGCAAACTTCTGGGGTGTGCATCCGGCCACCGATGGCAACCACGTTTGCATCGTTGTGTTGACGAGCAAGTTTTGCGGTTTCGATGCTCCACGCCAATGCGGCGCGAACACCCTTTACTTTGTTGGCTGCGATTTGTTCGCCATTACCGGATCCACCAAGGACGATGCCGAGCGAACCAGGTTCTGCCACAACAGCTTCAGCAGCGGGAATGCAAAAGACGGGATAGTCATCCAACGGATCCATGGTGAATGGGCCGTGGTCCTGAACGGTGTGACCGTTAGATTCGAGATGCTTGACGATCTCGTTCTTGAAATCGAGGCCGGCATGGTCACTGCCGATATGGATTTTCATGAGGCAATCCTCTCATAAAGGAAAACGCCGCCAGATTTCTCTGGCGGCGTTTTCCCCTCTAGGAAGGAACTACATGTTGGTAAAGCTGGTTATTACGCCTTGCTGGTGTGATACGCGGAAGTCTTTGCCGATGGAGCAACAGGGGCTGCACCAAAAGCTGGGCGTGCTGGACGCACGTTGTTGACTTCGTTGGTATCGCGCTTGGTGACGTTGGCCTTGAGCGCAGTTCCCTGTGCTGAAGTCAATGTGCCAGCGGTGACTTGTGCATCGATTTGTGCGTTGTCATAGTTAACAAGCGCCGTGATCAAATCAGCAGGTGTCTTGCCAGCAGCTGTTGCGAGCTGAGCAAGTGACTTGCCGCTTTGTAGTGAAGTTTGTAGAGCGGCAGCTGTGGTGCCCAAGAATGATGTGATCACTGACTGACGTGCAGCAGTGTTCATTCCAAAGCCACCCATTCCGCCACGACCCATTCCATGATCATCCATGCCGCCAGGTCCACCCTTGCCACCAGGGAAGCCGCCCATTGCTGGAGCGCCACCGATGGTGTTGGTGTCAGAGTGAGGCAACTTGCCTGCTGGGAGTGCTGGCTTTGCGGCCTTCACTGCAGCGGCGATTGCATCTGATTGTGCTTGGGTGATCGTTCCTGCGGTAACAAGCTTTGCAAGAACTGTTGCAAGAGCTGCATCAGGATTAGGACGTGCTCCGTTGTTAAGACCGGGTGTTGCAGGAATGGTTGTTCCAGCCGCGTTTGCTGTCGCAACGGTTCCTAGGGAAAGTGCACCAGCCAAAACTACGGCTGCTACTCGGTTCTGCTTCTTCATATATCTCCTCTATGGATTAAGCCCCACGACTTGATCCGTTGGTACTGCCGCCAGATGCCCTCACATCCGGATAGCTGTAATAAACAGCGCAATGCTGGGGAGGGTAGCGATTTATCCTTAAAACACCCTGAGAGTATTTGCGAACCGTAGGCGTGTAGATGGGGTGGATTCTCCTCTTATTGTCGCGATAAAGGAATAGATAGAGCTCTTGTATATGAATACAGAGTGCTGAAGGCTCAACGAAATTGTTTACGCAACGTAAACACCATGAACCATAAGCACCCCTGATTGGGGGCAACATGTCGCGCATATCCCGTAACCGTTTACACCTAGTAGTTCGACTCCTTGCGACGGCGTTAATTGCCGTAGCGACATGTGTTGGTGGATCAATCTCAATAGCGAGCGCCTCGGGTCGCTTATTAGCTGCACCTATTAATACTGTGCTTAATGGCAGTGGTGCCCCCGCTGCATCGCTCGGTGCAAATGGTGATTTTTACATCGATAAGAAATCTTTCAATATGTATGGACCAAAAGTGAATGGCCATTGGCCGCTTCCCGTTTCGTTACGGGGTCCGGTCGGTTTAATGGGTCCGGTTGGTTTGTCGGGAAAAGTTGTCACCGCATCTGGTGGCGTGATTATTGGAGAACGTGGTGCAACGGGAGCTAAAGGTGAAACGGGAACTGCTGGTCCGAGTGGTCCAAGTGGTTCGCCTGGATCAGTTGGCCCGATCGGATTAACAGGCGCACCGGGAAGCGCAGGGCCTGCTGGTTCACCGGGGTCGTCGGGTGCAGGTTCTCCCGGTGCAACGGGAGCAACTGGTGCGACAGGTGCAACTGGCCCTGTTGGTCCTACGGGCCCCGCTGGCGCAACAGGTGCGAGCGGTTCTTCGAGTATTCAAGTGGTTGACCTTTTAAGTTCTGCTGGAGGTGCATGGACTATCTCGAGTTCATCACCCGCAAAATCAGCGAGTGCCGGATTCGGAAATCTTGAAGCGAATAAGAGTTACCAATTCACGATTTACCTTACAGACAGGTTGACGGCCGTATTGGACAACGCTGCTGCAAGTAGCGTTGAAGTCACTGGTGATAATTCAGCGTCTGTGCAGTTCAATTCGGTTTACGCGTATGGAAAAGTTTCTTCGCCGAGCTTCGCGAACGCATACACAATTTCAGAAGTCATTACTGGAACCGTTGTCACGGGGTCGGCATCTGCCACAAATCTGACGGTGAAGTTCATCGATGGAACCGGCTGGTCGAGCTTCAATGCAAACACGCTGGCAGGTAGGGCATATATCCAACAAGTGGGCTCGGTCTCATAAAGATGGAGCGGGTGACCGGGATCGAACCGGCATGGCCAGCTTGGAAGGCTGGGGCTCTACCATTGAGCTACACCCGCACGTTCTCCCCGAGAGGAGATTCCTGCGTCTGTGGGTCCTGCGGGGCCTAGATTATCGGGTCGGTAAGCAGAAGGGAATTTAACCCTTACAATTCTCACTTACGCCTTCGGGGCGTAGCGTAGTGGCTAGCGCGCCTGCTTTGGGAGCAGGAGACCGGGAGTTCGAATCTCCCCGCCCCGACCAGTAACACCAATCTTTATATCCCCAGCAGTTGCCAATAAGGAGCCCCGTGAAAAGCGCCGTCGAAAACCTCTCACCAACACGTGTAAAGCTTTCGATTGAAGTTCCTTTCGAAGAACTCGCGCCATTCATTGACGGTGCATACAAGTCACTCGCTGAGCAGATCAACATCCCTGGTTTCCGTAAGGGCAAAGTTCCTAACGTCATGATCGACCAGCGCGTCGGTCGTCGTGCGGTCTTGAACGAGGCAGTTAACGACGGTCTCAATACCTTTATGTCGAACGCACTTCGCGAGAACAAGATTTCGATTATCGGTCGCCCAGAAATCAACGCAATCGATTACGACGAGAAGAAGCCACTGACTTTCACTGCAGAAGTCGATATCCGTCCAAACCTGACACTTCCTAACTTCTCTGAAATGACCATCACCGTCGATGACGTTGTGGTGGCTGATCAAGAAGTAGCAGAGCAAGTCGATGCGCTGCGCGCTCGCTTTGGAACACTGAGCACCGTTGAGAAGGCGGTCGAGAATGGCGATTTCGTCACCATTGATTTAGTAGCAACCATCAACGGCAAGGAAGTCGAAGGCGGCGTCGCATCTGACATCTCCTACGAAGTCGGCACCAACCGCATGGTTGATGGCTTGGACGAGGAGCTCGCAGGTTTAACTGCTGGTGAATCAAAGAAGTTTGAAACAAAGCTCGTTGGTCAAAAGGA
>CAJAEK010000068.1 GCA_903938735.1 uncultured Actinomycetes bacterium
CGGGGTCGTGGGACCACTTGGTTAGTGCTGCCTGGGCGAAATGGGATTCCAGCGCAACTACGCGGGCAAAAGTCTTCTCCGCTAGGCTGACTCGTTCGTTGAAGATCGCAGCAATCTGCTTGAAGGCTCGGTATTGGAGAAGTCGCGCAAAAAGGAGGTCGCGGGCTTCGAGCAAAGCGAGGTCTCCCTCGTCTTCGACCTCTCCTGAAGGGAGCAATCGAGCCGCTTTCAGATCCAGGAGCGTTGCCGCCACCACCAAGAATTCGGTGGTCTGGTCCAGATCCCAGCCCTCTTCAGAGCCCTCTAGCGCCCGAATATAGGCAATAAAGTCATCGGTCACGACCCCGAGGGCTACCTCGGTGACATCCATCTTGTGGCGGGCGATGAGCTGCAAAAGCAGGTCAAATGGGCCATCAAAATTGGTCAGGTGAACCGAAAAACCGGGCGCAGCCTCAGGCTGTTCCTGGATGATCTCGGGCTCGCTCATGCGAGAAAGGTACTTGAATCGAGCTTGTCACGGTAATCGCATCGCCGTAGAGTCCCGCTATGGCAAAAAGCTCTCAAGAGGTTTCTCGCTTCGACGCTAAATCGACAAATCGAGATGAAGAACTAGCCGCTACCTCGGTGGTCTTAGGACGCAAAGCGATCGACTTTCCAGAAGTGACCAGCGCTCCTTCTGAATCCAAAGCCCGCGTTATCTCCATCGTTAATCAAAAGGGCGGAGTAGGCAAGACAACTACCACTATCAACCTTGGTGCGGCCTTAGCTGAAATGGGACGTCGAGTCCTGCTTATCGATTTTGATTCTCAAGCATCCATGACCACTGGTCTTGGAATCAAGCCGGCTCAAATAAAGGAGCAGTACGGGTCGATTTGGCATCTACTGAACGATTCCAGCGCAAAGATCACCGACTTCATATTGAAATCTAACCAACCTGGTCTCGATTTCATCCGTGGTCACGAAGACCTCGCAGCTGCTGAAGCCGCGTTCGTCACCGAACTTGCCAAGGAACACAAGCTCCGCAAGCTGCTATTGCCAGTTTTGGATTTGTACGACGACATCTTGATCGATTGCTCCCCATCGCTCGGAACGCTGACCATTAATGCTCTGACCGCTTCAAATGGCGTACTTATCCCGATGGAATGTGAATATTTCGCGGTCCTCGGATTGTCGTTGGTGAAAAAAACAATCGAACGTGTTCAAGAAAACACCAACCCTAACCTCGCAATTTACGGAATTCTTGCCACCATGTTTGACCGCAAGACCGCTCACTCTCGCGAGGTACTTGCGCTTATTGATTCCGAATTCCCAGATGAATTACTCGACACCATCATCTCCCGAACGGTTCGATTCTCCGAGTCCACTGTGAAGGGTGAACCAATCACAACCTATGCAAGCAGTTCTCTCGGCGCGGTTTCCTACCGTCGCCTTGCCCGTGAATTGATCTACCGAGGAGGAGCAAACTAATGAGCCGTCGCGTCAGCCTGCCCGGAGCGGATGAACTCTTCCGCCAAACAACAACTCTTAGCGCCGTTCCCTCACAATCCCCTATGCCGGAGATTGATGCTCCCGCAATGCCGTTAGCCGCGCCTACTTCAAAGAAGACCGTACGCACAACAGCACGCCGTCGCGTAAATACCTTTGATCGCTCGCCCTCTGGACGCGAACGCCACGACGAAAAAATTACTGTCTATCTTTCGCCCGAAGAGTTGTACGACCTCGAACAGGCTCGCCTCGCACTTCGTGGTGATTTGGGTTTGGCTGTTGATCGCGGTCGCATCGTCCGTGAATCACTTGCCATCATCATTGCTGACCTTGAAGCAAAGGGCGACCAGAGCATCATTGCGCGACGCCTTCGCGGCAAGTAACCGCCAACCAAAGAAGATTTACCTAGCTCGTGGATGAGCAGTGCTATAACTTTCACGAATCTTGTCGATGGTTACGAGTGTGTATATCTGCGTCGTAGTCGCTGATGAATGCCCGAGCAATTCCTGAACAACCCTGATATCTGCACCGCCATCCAATAAGTGGGTCGCGAAAGAATGGCGCAGTGAATGAGGGCTTACCTCGACTGTGAGATCTGCACGTTCAGCTGCCTCTTGAATTATCTGCCAAGCGCTTTGTCGACTTAGGCGCGAGCCACGGGTATTGAGAAAGAGCGGCTCGTTCTTAGACGTGCGCGAAGATTTCATTGCGAGGGTAGGACGTTGGTCGTCGAGATATTTTTGGAGTGCAGTCCGAGCGAATGAACCAACCGGGATAAATCGTTCCTTCCCCCCTTTGCCGCTCACCTTTACAACGACGCTTTCATCACGCAGGTCTATATCGGTGAGATTCAAATCAATCAGCTCTGAAATTCGAGCGCCCGAGGCATACAAGAGCTCAACAATCGCTTGGTCTCGCGGCGCCCACGGATTTGCAGGAGAACCGCTGCCCTCGATTAATCGATTAACTTCATCCATGGTGAGCGCCTTCGGGAGCCGACCCGGAATCTTCGGTGGCGCAAACTCTCGCAACGAGTCTTCGCCGCCACTCTCCTTGGCAATAAAGGTAGAGAGATTGCGAATCGAGACTACGGCGCGAGCGATACTGGACTCCCCTAGATGTTCACGATCCTCGGAATCAATCCGCAACCATGCGACATAACGCTGGAGATTTTCTGAATTTAGCTGAAGCGGGGCCGAATCATCTTCAAGGAACTGAAGAAATCGCCGCAAGTCCCGTCGATACGATGCAACGGTGTTTTTGCTTAAACCACGTTCGACCGAAATGTGAGTGAGGTAGTCGTCAACCGAAGATCTAAGACTGGCTAAATCATTTCCCATGGCGAAAGATGGCGGCGGCAACCAGGCCGATGAAAAGCGGATGTGCCTTCGTCGGACGCGAGAGGAATTCGGGGTGCGCCTGAGTGCCCACGTAATAAGGGTGCGCGCTCTCTGGCAGCTCTACAAACTCAACCAGAAGTCCATCCGGACTTAGACCCGAGAATTGCAGACCTGCATCTGAAATTCGTTGGCGGTAGGAGTTGTTTACTTCGTAGCGGTGACGATGGCGTTCCTCCGCAGAGGATGCACCGTAAACTTTTTCTACCAGCGAGCCAGATGTGAAATGCGCTGGGTAAAGCCCCAACCGCATCGTTCCGCCCATATCGCCACGACCTGCAACGATGTCAGCCTGACTGGCCATTGTCGAAACGACCGCATCAGGAGTCTCTGGATCAAATTCAGCCGACGATGCCTTCGCGATGCCTGCCATGTTGCGAGCGGCCTCAATCACCATACATTGCAAACCTAAACAAATTCCTAGCGTTGGAATCTTGTTCTCGCGCGCATACTTAAGTGCGCCAAGCTTTCCTTCGATTCCACGCACGCCGAAGCCGCCCGGAACAAGCACACCATCAACATCAGCTAGCTCGGCCTCCGCACCTGCTGGAGTCTCGCAGTTGTCGCTCGGAACCCATTTAATAGTTACCTTCGCGCTGTTTGCAAAACCCCCTGCGCGTAGCGCTTCTGTAACAGAGAGATAAGCATCTGGCAGGTCTACATATTTTCCAACCAAGGCAATGGTGACTTGGTGGTCTGGATGATGAACCCGCTGCAAGAGATCATTCCACTCGCCCCATTCAATCTCAGCAGTAGATAACCCTAAGCGGCGGACAATGTAGGAATCCAATCCCTCTGCATGCAGGACCTTAGGAATGTCATAGATGGACGGCGCATCCATGGCCGCAACGACCGCCTCGTAATCAACATCGCACATCGAAGAGATTTTGCGCTTCACGCCTTCTGGAATCGGACGGTCGGATCGAAGAACAATTCCATCAGGCGCAATACCAATGGAGCGAAGCGCGGCAACGCTATGTTGCGTTGGTTTGGTCTTGAGCTCCCCCGATGGGCCGATGTATGGGACTAAAGAGATGTGCAGGTAGAAAACGTTTTCGCGGCCAACGTCCTGGCGAATTTGACGAGCCGCCTCTAAGAATGGAAGCGATTCGATATCGCCCACCGTGCCACCGACCTCAGTGATAACCAAGTCGATGTCAGGCGCCGCCATTGCGCGGATACTTTCCTTAATCTCATTGGTGATGTGTGGAATTACCTGGACGGTATCGCCTAGGTATTCACCGCGCCGTTCCTTCGCAATGACATTCGAATAGACCTTGCCGGTGGTGATATTGGCGGAGCCGTGCAAATTAGTATTGAGAAAACGTTCGTAGTGTCCGATATCTAAATCTGTCTCGGCTCCATCGTCGGTGACAAAGACTTCACCGTGTTGGAATGGGTTCATCGTGCCAGGGTCGACGTTGATATATGGATCTAGCTTCTGCATGGTGACGCGGATGCCGCGCGCTGTAAGCAATCGACCGAGACTAGAAGCGGTTAACCCCTTTCCGAGGCTTGATGCTACGCCGCCGGTTACAAAGAGATGTTTCGTCACATGAGGGGTGGTCATGGAAGGCGAACTTATCATTATTTGACGCTCTTTTTTGCGCCCTTTCCGACCGAGTCTTTTACCAATTCAAGCAATTCCTCGGCGTGTTTCCTTGCCAGCTCGGACTCTTCTTGTCCGGAGAGAAGTCGGGCAATCTCAACGATCCGCTCTTCACCCACAACTTCCCGCACATGAGACTCGGTGATCTCGCCGCTCTCGGTTTTGGCGACCACGAAGTGATGATTTGCCCAGGCTGCAACCTGCGGCAGATGTGTGACAACCAGAACCTGTGCTTGCTCCGCTAGCTTGGCCAAGCGCCGACCAACCTCTACTGCCGTCTTACCGCCAACGCCAGCATCGACTTCGTCAAAGATGTAGGTGCCGACCGGGGATTTTTCAGCAAGCACGACTTCAATCGCCAACATAATGCGAGACAACTCGCCACCGCTCGCAGCCTTGGTTATCGGCAATGGATCCTGTCCGGCGTGAGATGTGAAATCAAAACGAACATCGTCAATTCCGAAAGCGGCATACGACGAGGTTTTTTCTGGGTCTGCTTGCACGACCCGAACGATCAGCGTTGCGTTCGCCATCGAGAGATCATGGAGTTCGCCCGTGACGGCGGTGCTGATCTGTGCAGCGGTCTTCACTCGTGCCTGACTCAATTGCAGCGCAGCCGTTCGGAGCTTGGCGAACTGCGCTATCTGTTCGGACCGCAGTTCTTCGAGACGCGAATCTCCACCGGCAAGATCCTTCAAGCGTTGTGCCGCTTCTTCGGCGTCGCTAATCAGGCCTCGGTATGCCTCGGCCCGGTCCGAGCCCTTGCCAAACTTCTTGATAAGGAGCGAGATTTCGCTCTTTCGTACCTGAAGGTGTTCAAATCGTGCGGGGTTGGCTTCAAGACCAGATAGGTATCTTCCTAAATCTCCCGAACTCTCCTCCACGCTAAAGAGCGCATCAACAAAACGTTCGATAATGGGGTCGAGAGAGCCGTCCTTGCCCCGCAACGGTTCAAGTGATCGACGTGCACTTTGCAAAAGATTTAGCGCGGACTGTTCTTCATCGCTCAGATATCCCAGCGCGGCGGTGACGTCGGCGTTAATTGTTTCCACCGAGCCGAGCCGAGAAATCTCATTCTCAATATCCTCGAGCTCGCCCAGCTCAGGCTTTACCTTCTCAAAGGCTTTTACAAATTCTTGAATTTCCGCTGTTTCACGATCTTTCTCGCGCAATCGCTTCTCGAGGTCAGCAATCCGTTCCGTAAGCTCGTTATATCGGTGAAGTTCGCTCTGGTACCCAACGACTTCGCTTTCTAAGCCACCGTAACTGTCGACGATATCACGTTGGTACGCAGGCTTGTTTAGTCGAGCGGTGCTCGATTGGGCATGAACTTCAAGCAATAGTTCTGCGAATATCGCGGCCTGTGTGGCAGTAACTTGAGCGCCGCCGATAGTGATTCGTGATTTTCCTTGACTTGTTACGGTTCGAGCGACGAGCACCGAACCATCTTCGACTTCAGCGCCCAGATCATCTAGAACATGACTTATCTCTTTGGCGCCAGCGGATATTGCGAACCGAGCAGAGACGCTCAATCGTTCCGAGCCTTTGCGAACAAAATCGGAATCAGATTTCGAACCCATAACCAAACCGATAGCAGTAAGAATCATCGTCTTACCTGCGCCGGTTTCGCCGGAAAGAACGGTAAATCCAGAACCAAGTTCTAACGTGCTGGAGTCGATAACTCCCAGGCTACGAATAGAGATTTCTTCAAGCGAACTAAGCTCGCTCACCACGCCAGCCTTCGATAGGCAACTTGAACTTTGCAACTAAGCGATCGGTGAAAACACCACTCTCGATATATGAAAGATGAATCGGATGAACACCACGGGTAAGTGTTACCCGGTCCCCCATCAGAAGATTGAAGGTTCGAATTCCATCACCAACAATTTCTGCAGAATCAGATTCCAGATCAATCACAATCTCTGAATCTGGTGAAATTACCATCGGGCGTGAATAAAGCGCATGCGCAGCAAGCGGCAGAAGAATGAGCGCATTTACTTCAGGCCACACCACTGGTCCGCCGGCGGAGAAGGCATATGCGGTAGAACCGGTCGGAGTCGCACAAATGACGCCGTCGCTCCCCCATCGCGAGAGCGGCCGTTTATCAATCTGCACAAAGAGCTCCGCCATCTGGCTGCGTCCACGTTCGATTGTTACTTCATTAAGCGCCCAGCCCTGCGCGACCACAGAACCCGCACGTTCGACTGAGTAAGAAATAGTTAAACGTGGCTCGCCATGAAACTTTTTCGCCAGAACCGCGCTAGCAATCTCGTCAATAGACGGTTGACGAACTTGCGCCAAGAAGCCGACGTTACCGAGATTGATACCTACCAGCGGGACGGTGCTTCCCAGAACTAGCTCGGCTCCCCGCAGAATTGTTCCATCGCCACCGAAGACAATCGCTACTTCAATCGAAGATAGATGCTTCTCCCGTTCGTATTCACTGGAGCCTGGAACCAACGACGAATGATTAGAGAAAATCTGGTAACCATGTTCGGAGAGTTTTGCGGCCAGTGCTTGAGCAACCTTGGCAGCCTCTGGTCGAGTCGGATGCACAACGAGGAGCGCGGCACGTGTATTACTGCTCATTACTGCGGCCCCTTTTCGATAGCTATGTTGATGTCCTCTTCGGTGAGCGTCTCGGCGCCCCGCTTCAACCATAAGAAGTATTCGACGTTACCAGATGGCCCAGGCAGGCTGCTGGCGACGACCCCTAAACATCCCAAGCCCATGTCATAAGCCGAGTCAGCAACCTCTTGAACCGCGGCCTTTCGCAGAGCTGGATCGCGAACGACGCCCCCGGCGCCTAACTTTTCCCGCCCGACTTCAAATTGTGGCTTCACCATCACCAGGAAGTCTGCACCCGTGCGAGAGACCGATACGAGTGCGGGCAGTACCAATGTGAGCGAAATGAATGAGAGGTCAGCAACAATCAGATCAACTGGTTCACCAATTTGTTCAATGGTTAAGTGTCGAACATTGGTGCGATCGAGAACGGTTACTCGAGGATCTTGCCGAATCTCCCACGCCATCTGTCCGTATCCGACGTCCACCGCAACAACTTCAGCAACATCTCGTTTTAATAGAACATCGGTGAATCCACCAGTAGATGCACCCGCGTCAAGCGCGCGCTTACCGCTCACTACGATTGATGGGAATGCGTCGAGCGCACCAGCCAACTTGTGGCCACCGCGTGAAACGAAATCATCGCGTTCGCCCTGAATCTTGATCGACGTTTCCGCGTCTACTTGGGTAGCAGGTTTCGAAGCTGGAATACCACCGACCAAAACTGAACGAGCCTCAATCAGATCGGCCGCATGGTCGCGAGAGCGAGCGAGGCCGCGACGGACTAATTCAGCATCAAGGCGAGTCTTCATAGAATTTTGAGTTTAGAGGCCGTCGATTTCGGCGAGCACCTTCTGAAGCTCAACGTGAATTTGTTCGAATTCATTGGAGTGTTCGCTCAGCGGCAAGCCAGCTATATTCGAAATACGCTCTTTAATATCCGCGACGCTCGCTGCGCTGCTTGTAGACGTCGTTCCCTTTGACGCGTTATTCAGATCTGTCATTTCGTGCCCGTAACTTTCTTGGTGGTTGTGGACTTTTTAGCGGCAACAGCAGACTTCTTTGCCATGGAGCTCTTACCCTCGTTCTCGGACGAAACCGCTTCAAGCTTGGCAATACGCGCAATGAGAGCTTCTAGATCCTCCTTGCGAACAAAACCCATCTTGCTTGCTGCACTCTCAATTTCGGCTTCGATCCGGGCCTTGAACCCCTCGCCGCTCTCCTTGATCCAGTTGCTCAGTGCGGCGCTCATCTCAGCAGCGCTCTTTTCGCCACCAGACATCTTGCCGATGTACGTGCGCAGTGCAGAGAAGATATCTTCAGCCATGGCTTAACCGTACCTAAAGCCGCCGAATCGCGCTCGCTTCTACCTGCCAACGGCTTGCGAGTCCTGTTGGCGCTTGCCAAAATCGACGGCGAACCGCGCCATCGACCTCCACCCACGTGTCTGGCCGGAGCTTCAGCGCCGATGCGCGCGACCGCGCACTCCACGCGGCAATATCTAAGGTGTCAATCTCCTTCTTCGCGGAGCGCGACTGCGATCTGGTAACAACTATTCGAAATTCGACAACCGTGTCACCGCTCGGCAGAACTTTCTCGACAGGGGCGCTGCTGACGCGTCCGAGGAGAAATACTTCATTTTTCGGCTCGTATTCCAATTCGAAATTGGGAATCTTTTTGCTGGATGCAACTTCAGTACCGGATGCTTTCTTCTCATTAGTCATGCGCAATCATCTTCACAATTTCGAAGAAGATCGGGCGGCAGAAGCGAAGTTGTGAACAACGGTTAGCTGTGGAGTAAACACTGTCGAAAAAACATTGTGGAGAAAGAACGGCGGAAAAACCACCGAGAAATGAAAAAAGCGCCCGCATCGCAATCTTTCGAATGCAACGCTGAGCGCTTTTTATAAATGATGTCCGGCGGCGATCTACTCTCCCACAAGGTCCCCCTTGCAGTACCATCGACGCTGAGAGGCTTAGC
>CAJAEK010000069.1 GCA_903938735.1 uncultured Actinomycetes bacterium
CACACCCCGGTAAAAGTGGTCGAGAAGTTAATCGTTCGTCAGCCCTCATTCTTTAGCGGCCTCTCTTCAATGCTGGAAAAATTTGAAGCCAACAAATGGAGCGCTTGGTTGGCATGGCACGCACTCTCTGCTCGCGCCGCGTCGATGTCGGATGAGTTCGTCAATCAGAACTTCGCTTTCTATGGCACCGTCTTGTCCGGCACGCCAGAGCTGCGGGCTCGTTGGAAGCGCGGCGTCTCGTTGGTCGAAGGATCGCTCGGCGAAGCCGTAGGCCAGATCTACGTCGAACGCCACTTCTCCCCCGCTGCAAAGGCGCGCGTATCCGAACTCGTTCATAATCTGACCGCGGCCTATCGCGCCAGTATCAGCGAACTCGATTGGATGAGCCCCGCGACCAAGGTGAAGGCGCTAGAAAAGCTGGACCTCTTCACCACAAAAATTGGCTATCCCGATAAGTGGCGCGACTACTCATCGCTGGTGATCACGCCCGATGACTTAATCGCGAACCTCGACAATATCGCCCGCTTTAGCCACGATTTCCAGGTCGGAAAAATCGGCAAGCCAGTGGACCGCGACGAATGGCATATGACGCCACAAACCGTGAACGCGTATTACAACCCCGGTGGCAACGAGATCGTTTTTCCCGCTGCAATTTTGCAGCCACCCTTCTTTAACGAAAGTGCGGATGACGCGGTCAACTACGGCGGCATCGGTGGCGTGATTGGCCACGAAATCGGCCACGGTTTTGATGATCAAGGCTCGAAATACGACGGCACCGGAGCGCTGAATGATTGGTGGACCGAAGACGACCGTGCCGCCTTTGAAGTACGCACTCAAAAATTGATCGAACAGTTCGACGCTCTCGCCCCAGCCGAGGCGCCAGATTTACGGGTTAATGGCGCGCTGACGATTGGTGAAAATATCGGCGACCTCGGTGGCCTCACAATCGCATTGAAGGCCTACACGATGAGTCTGGGCGGCAAGCCCGCCCCGGTGATCGACGGATACACCGGCGAACAACGGGTCTTTCTCGGATGGGCCCAGGTCTGGTTGCAAAAGATGCGGGAAGAATCCCGCCGACAGATGATTGCGGTCGACCCGCATTCGCCACCGGAGTTTCGCGTCAATCAAATCGTGAAGAATCTCAACGAATTTCACGATGCATTCGCAACATCGCCTGCAGATGCGATGTTTAGTCCGGCTACGGAACGAATTCGCATCTGGTAGTGCCTTTTATCGGGCATATACGGCGATTTAAAGCGTTTTAACCCTTATTCAGGGAAGTGGCAGGCGACCTTAGATGCGCCGACCTGAAGCAATTCTGGCGCCTGTGTGCGGCAAATATCCGTTGCCTTCCAGCAACGGGTACTAAATACGCATCCTGATGGTGGATTCATCGGACTTGGTAGGTCGCCGGACAAAATGATTCGCTCGCGAGTGCGTTCGATTCGTGGATTTGCTTGTGGAACCGCCGACAAGAGCGCCTTTGTATATGGATGGCGTGGTGAGCCATACAAATCATCGGTCGCCGCGGTCTCCATAATCTTTCCGAGATACATGACAACCACGCGGTCCGAGATGTGCTGGACGACCGAGAGGTCATGGGCGATGAAGGCGATGGTGATTCCATCTTCGCGCTTGAGATCTTCGAGCAGGTTGATGACCTGGGCTTGGATTGAAACGTCGAGCGCTGATACCGGCTCATCCGCCACAACAAACTTTGGCTTCAAAGCAATTGCGCGCGCGATGCCGATGCGCTGGCGTTGACCACCAGAGAACTCATGTGGGTATCGGTTGTAGTGCTCGGGGTTAAGGCCCACGCGTTCCATCAAACGTTGGACTTCGCTCTTGACTCCCCCATCAGGAACGATGCCCTGAATTTCGAAAGGTGCCGAAATGATCTTGCCAACGGTTTGACGTGGGTTGAGCGCTGAATACGGATCCTGGAAGATGATCTGCATCTCGGCGCGCAGTGGACGCATCTGTTTGGCGCTGAACTTTGTAATGTCCTGGCCCTTATAAATCAGCGATCCGCTGGTGGGTTCAATCAGCTTCAAAAAGGTGCGGCCAGCAGTGGTTTTGCCGCAGCCGGATTCACCAACGACGCCCACGGTCTCGCCCTCGGCGATATCCAACGAGATACCGTCGACTGCTTTGACGGTGCCTTTCACGTTGTTGAAGAAGCCAGACTTCTTAACGGTGAAGTGCTTGGTGACGTTTTGAATGGAGAGCAGCGGTTGGCTATTGAGGTCGGCCACGATTACTCCCTTCCTGCATGTGCAAAGAGTGTGGCGCGGTTCGCCTCAGCAATATGACAACGCGACACATGGTTTTCGTTTGCGCCAATCAATAGCGGCAACGATTCATCGCACGCACCGGCTGGCGCCGATGCCTTGTAATCACAACGCGGCGCGAAGGCGCAGCCGGTTGGCAGATTAATCAATGATGGTGGTTGGCCCTGAATCGACGGCAACCGCTCGCGCTTTCCAATCGTGATCTTTGGAACCGAGTTGAGCAGACCGACGGTGTATGGCGCCATGGGACGATAGAAAATGTCGTCTGCTGTACCGCGCTCGACGATATTTCCGGCATACATCACCGATACTCGGTCCGCGACTTGAGCGACCACACCAAGGTCATGGGTGATCAACAAGATTCCCATATGGAATTCCTTCTGCAGGTCCTTCAACAAGGTGAGAATCTGAGCTTGGACTGTTACATCCAAAGCGGTAGTCGGTTCATCCGCAATCAAAATCTTTGGCGTGTTCATCAACGCCATTGCAATCATCACGCGTTGGCGCATGCCACCCGAAAATTGATGGGGGTACTCATTGGCGCGCTTTACCGGCTCTGGAATACCGACCAAATCGAGCATCTCTACGACGCGCTTCTTCGCCTCAGCCTTCTTGCCCTTGTTGTGGACGAGATAAGCCTCGGCCAATTGGTTTCCGATCTTGTAATACGGATGGAGCGAGGACATTGGGTCCTGGAAGATCATCGAGACCACGCGGCCGCGCAGCAAACGAACCTCTTCGCGCGAAGCGGTGACGACATCCACAACCTTCTCGCCGTCGTGGACCTTTATGTGGCCAGAGAGCGATGTGGAATTTGGATTATGCAATCCCATAACAGAGAGGCTGGTGACGGTCTTGCCGGAGCCAGACTCGCCCACGATTGCCACGGTCTCACCGGCAGAAAGCGAGAGGCTTAAGTTATCTACCGCATGGACTTCGCCATCGTCGGTCGGGAAAGAGACCCGTAGGTTTTCAATATCAAGAATGTTGGCCATCTTTATGCTCTCACTCGTGGATCGAGGACCGCATACAACAAATCCACAATCAGGTTCATAACGATAACTACCGCTGCAGCAATAATCGTGGTTGCAACCACGACGTTCAAATCGAATTCGTAGATGGACTGCAAAGTCAGGTTGCCGAGACCGGGCAGATTGAAAATAGATTCTGTCAAGATCGCGCCGCCAATCAAGCTGGCAAAGTCGAGGCTGGCCATCGTGACAATCGGAGCGAGTGCGGCGCGGAAGGTGTGCTTACGAAGCACGATCTTCTCCGGCAAGCCCTTGGCGCGAGCAGTGCGGATGTAATCCTCACCCGATGTCTCCAAGATAGAAGAGCGAGTAAATCGAGTGTAGAGCGCTGCAAATGCGAAAGCCAAGGTAATCCACGGCAAGATGAAATATTCGCCAAACTTAAAGGGATTAGAAAAGAGAGACACATAGCCCTGCAATTGAATCGGAATGATGTGCCACTTCAAGGACATCCAGATCAACAGGAAGAGTCCGGTAACGAAGACCGGCAAAGAAATACCGAGTAAAACGAAGACCGAACTGGCGGTATCTAGGATTTTGCCCTTATTGCGAGCAGCCAAGATTCCCAAGCTCACTCCGATGATTAACCAGAGAATTAGCGCGCCGACCGCAAGGCTGATGGTGATTGGAAATGCTTGTGCCAAGAGTGTTGATACGCAGGTGTTTTGATTGAAAGAGAATCCAAAGCTTGGGGCGGGGCAAGTAAATGCGCCAGCGCCGGTGCCATACGTGCGGCCCATGAAAATTCCACGAAGGAAGAGCCAGAATTGATCCCAGAGTGGCTTGTCGTATCCAAGTCGAATGCGGTTGGCATGGATGATGGTGGCGTTGCAATGTTGACCGCAGGTGAGCGCCGCTGGATCGAAGGGCAGAACCGCGAAAATCACATAGACCGCAAAGGTGACGACCAGGAGTGTGAGAATTGAGAAACCTAGTCGGCGGGAGATAAAACCAATCACCGGTAACTGCCTTCCTGAGAATTGAATCTATTACGCCTAAAGAGGCAGTCCCCTTTCGGAGACTGCCTCTTCACGGCTTTACTGCTGATTAAGCGATAGTACTGCTTACTTTACGAACAACTTGATGTAATCAGGTGTTGCCTGTGGCAACCAGAAGTAGAGACCGCCGATACCGGAGCCCCACGCTGTCTGATCCTTTGTAGTTGTTGTTGGAAGTACCCAGAACTTAGCTGCTGCTTCCTTCTCGAGCGCCTTCCACTGTGCAGCCTGAGCTGTACGGTTTGAGTTACCTAGAGCAGCAGTGACCTTGGCTTCGAAAGCCTTGTAGCTTGGATCAGCTGTGTTCTGTGAGAGATCGAATCCACCTTGTGGGGTGTAGAGATCTGGGATAACTGTTGAGGCGTTAGGCCAATCTTGTGACCAACCTGAAGTAGAGATATCGCTCTGCTTTGTTGGATCCATGATTGTTGGGTAGTAGCCAGCCTTGATGATGTTGTACTGAACCTTGATACCAATACGTGCCCATGCAGCAACGTTGATTGGAATTGTGTCGTTCAGTGTTGACGAAGTACGGACGTCGATGGTGTAGCCAGCGCCAGTCGCCTTTGCGTAATCCGCAGGGCAAGCAGTCTTAGCTTGATCCATCAATGACTGTGCATATGCAACGTTTCCGCTTGGCTTCCAGTTTGGATTGCCTGGGCCCCAAACCTTGTTTGCTGCATAGTCGGTTGAGTTCAATGGAGAGACGAGGCTCTCGGCATATGTACCGCCGTAGGTAGGTCCACCGGCGTAGTCAAGGATTGCCTTGGCATCGCGTGCGTAGTACATCGCTGCACGAATCTGCTGGCAAGGGATGTTCTTGACGTTGAATGCCAAGTATCCGACGAATGATGTGAGCTGGTTGTAAGCGCCACCCTTGAATGACTTGTTACCAAAGAACTTGGTCAAGTTTGTAGGCAAGACGTTATCGAAGCCAACTGCGTTAGGGATTGAATCAGAAAGCAGGATCTGATCCTGAACTTCTTGGTCCAAGCCGTACTGGAGAACTACCTGATCTGGGTAAGGGGTGCGGACTGGGTCCGAAGCCTTGGTCCAGTAAGGGTTACGTACCAACTTGAGGTCGGTCTTGTTGTTCTCGGAGATCATGTATGGACCGGTTGCTTGAACCTTGAGGTCATACTTCGCGCCAGTGTCCTTCGCCTTTTGTACAGGTGAAGTAGTTGGGTATGTGGTGAAGTAGTTGAAGTCACCGATTGACTGCTTCAAGTGGAAAGTAACGGTGCGGTTATCTGCAGAGCAAGAAACTGCCTTGTTCCACAAAGCCTGCTGTGCCTTGGTTGCCTTGTATGGGCCAGGGTATGCGGTGCCGTTTGCGGCCTTTGCATCTGCTGGCAAGTTCAACCATGCGGCGAGGTATGCAGGACCGTTAGGTGCCAATACATCCTGTGCGAAGTAACGTGATGAGCCGTATGAAATATCGGCGCAAGTTACATCCTTGCCGTCATCGAACTTAACGCCTGGACGAATGGTGAATGACCAGTCCTTTGCGTTGTTGGTTGGGACACCAGTGTTGGTTGCGATGTCTGGCGTAAGAGTTGTTGATGAACCATCAGCAACGTGCTTGAAAGATGTGAGGGTACGGACGATGTAGGCAGTCTCGAAAGAGATGTCGCGGCCGGTGTAGATCTGTGCTGGATCCATCGAGTCGAGACGTGTTTGGTGCGTCAAGAAGTTGATGATTCCGCCAGTCTTTGGTGTTGCGGTTGCTGCGTTAGACGCGGCAGCTCCGTACACCATGACTGTTGATGCAGACAACAGAACAGTCGCAGCAACTGCAACTG
>CAJAEK010000070.1 GCA_903938735.1 uncultured Actinomycetes bacterium
ACTCCCGACGCGCCGTGGAAGCGAGTTCGGCTCAACCCCTAAACTCCACCTATGAGCGATATCAAGATTCCCGCAAACCTGCTTCCTAAAGATGGCCGCTTTGGTTCTGGCCCATCAAAGATTCGACCTGAAGCAATTGCAGCACTTGCCGCTGCGGGTTCTTCCATCATGGGAACATCGCATCGTCAGAAGCCAGTCAAGAACGTTGTGAATCGAGTTCGTACTGGCCTGACACAACTATTCAATCTTCCAGAAGGTTACGAAGTCGTACTCGGTAACGGTGGATCAACCGCGTTCTGGGATATCGCAACATTCAATTTGATTGAAAAGAAATCACAACACTTGGTCTTCGGTGAGTTCTCCTCGAAGTTTGCCGCTGCCGCAAAGGAAGCGCCATTCCTAGATGAGCCATCTGTCATCAAGGTTGAACCAGGCTCACATCCCATCGCCCAAGCTGAAGCCGGCGTGGATGTCTATGCACTGACTCACAATGAAACCAGCACCGGTGTTGCAATGCCCATCACTCGTCCTGCGGGCACCGAAGGCGCACTCGTTGTTGTTGATGCGACTAGCGCTGCCGGTGGTTTAGACGTTGATATTTCGCAGACCGACGTTTATTACTTTGCACCACAGAAGTCATTCGCATCCGATGGCGGCCTCTGGATCGCCATCATGAGCCCAGCGGCAATTGCCCGGGTAGAAAAAATTAAGGCGAGCGGTCGTTGGATTCCTGCATTCATGGATCTTTCTATCGCGATCGAAAATAGCCGCTTGGATCAGACATACAACACCCCTGCGGTCGCAACGTTGATTTTGTTAGCTGAACAAATTGAGTGGATGAACGCTGGCGGTGGCTTGAAATTCTCAGCCGGGCGTTCCGCTGAATCATCCGGAAAAATTTATGCCTGGGCCGAAAAGAACCCCATCACCACGCCGTTCGTGGAAAACCCAGCGATGCGCTCCAAGGTCGTTGCCACCATTAACTTCGATGACTCAGTAGATGCGCTCGAGGTTGCAAAGATTCTGCGCGCGAACGGCATCGTTGATACCGATCCTTACCGCAAGCTTGGTAAGAACCAGCTTCGGTTGGCGGTCTTCCCTGCCGTTGATCCATCTGATGTCGATGCGCTGCTTGCCTCGATTGATTACGTTGTGGCGGAACTCAAGAAGTAATGAGTTACAAAACTCGTCGGATTATTACTCTGGCAGTATTAGTTGGCGTTGTGGCTTTGATTGCGATTGCCAAGCGCTAATACGTCCGCTACAAGAATGCTTGTGGGAGCTTTGAGCTTGGTCCGCATTAAGTAATACGTCACGAGCGTCGCAACCACAACCACACCGCCGCAGATTGCCACTGTCTGGCGCACTCCTAGCGCGGTACTCATCCAGCCGATTAATGGTGACCCAGCCGGGGTTCCACCCATAAAAATCATGAGATAAATACCCATTACGCGACCGCGGATATTGGGGTCCGAATGAGTCTGCACATACGAATTCGCAGAGATCATCGTGGTCAACGCCGCGCACCCAACAAAGGGAAGCATCACGGCATAGATCGCATAGGTCGGAGCCAGTGCCAAGAGCGCGACTCCGCTGCCGAAGACCGCTGCCCCCACCATGATGAATCGTGGTCTGCGCCCTTTATCTAACCGCGCTGAAATCAACGCTCCGGAGAGAGATCCGATGGCGATGATGCTGCCAAGCCCGCCATACGAAGCGGCGCCCTTATGAAAGATCTGAGTCGCAACCAACGCGTTAAAGATCTGAAAATTGAGGCCGAAGGTTGAGGCAAAGAAGACCGTCACCATTACGGCGAGCAAATCAGGACGAGCCCGCACGTATTTCAGACCTTCCGAAATCTTCGCTGTGGTCGCTGGCTTATCTGACGTGTGCAGCTCTTCATCCCGAATGAAATACAAGGCAGCAATCACAAAGATGTATGAGCCGGCGTTAATCATGAAGGAAGGCCCAGTTCCAAACCATGCAATGAGTAACCCAGAAAGTCCCGG
>CAJAEK010000071.1 GCA_903938735.1 uncultured Actinomycetes bacterium
CAACGCGATCCTTCGAGGATTCTGCATCGGTGCCATTAACGGTCTCGACGCGTACCAAGGCGTTGAACTTTGCTTTTTGCTCGCCTTCGCGTGCCTGGCGTACAACACCGGTGACAACGTCACCCTTGCGCAATCCGTGGCGACGCACTTGTTGCAATGAGACATAGACATCGTTCGGGCTTGGCAGATATCCACCAGTGCGAATAAATGCGTAGTTCTCGAGAATGTCGAGCAAGCCACCGACTGGAAGAAGAACATCGTCTTCTGAAATCTGAATCTCGCGCTCTTCCCGGTTGCCACGATCGCGATGGCGACCTTGGCGATCATTACGGTCACGATGGCGACCACGATCGCGGTCGCGTCCACCGCCATTCCCATTGCCATTGCCTGACCATTCGCGACGGTTCACATCAGCATCAGACGCGTCGTTCGGGTTCGAACCTTGGTTCTCGCCATCATCATCGCTGTCGTTGCTGTTATTGGAATTCTTCTGCTTGTTGCCAGCTTTGCGGCGAGCATCGCGTTCGGCGCGACGAGCCTCGCGTTCAGCCTTTGCGGCTTCGCGATTCTTTGCTTGCAAATCTGCAATCGCGGTGACCAAGTCACCCTTCTTCATCTTGGCTGCGCCTTCGATGCCGAGCTGTCCGGCAACTTTCTTTAATTCAGGCAGACCCAGGGCAACGAGTGCATCGTTTTCCTTTGTAGCTTCTTCTGTACCGCTCATAAGTATGGGGTTTTCGCTTTTCTATTGGGATACGCCCGAAGGACGTTGTCATTTTTTTGGATAATGTCCGACTAACTGGCCGATCGTTCAAGCCCTGCGAACAAGAGAAACCTAGCACCCGGTCGGGCGAATCCTCAACTTGTGCGGCGTTTGCCCGCACGTTTCTTATTAAAAGTGGGCTTTATTCGACGCCGAGCGGCGAAATCGCCAGCTTATGGGCGGTGAATCCTGCGCCCGCCGCCTTAATAATCTCCTCGACCGCCGCATCGTTCTCGATGTGCAGAACGAGTACAGATGGTCCTGCGCCACTGACCGTAGCGGCCACACCAGCAGCGCGTAGTTTTGTAACGAGTGCGAGCGACTTTGGCATCGCTTCTGCGCGGTAACTCTGATGCAGACGATCTTCGGTTGCAGTGAAGAGCAAATCCGGACGAGATGACAACGCCTGGGTTAAGAGCGCAGTGCGCGATGAATTGAATACTGCATCCGCATGGCTAATAGTTTCCGGCAACAATTTACGCGCCTTGGAAGTCGAGAGATGGCTCTCGGGAACAAAGGCAATTGCTTTGATACGTGGATCGACCGGGATCGAAACGCTCCGACCGGTGCTGACTCCGTGAACATCTTCCATCCATGCAACCGTCGCGCCGCCATAGATGGCTGCTGCAACATTATCGGGATGGCCTTCCATCTCGGTGCCGATTCGCACAATATCTTCGTCGGTCAATAATTGTTCGCCGCCTAAAACCAAATGACGCGCGAGCGCTAATCCTCCAACAATTGCTGCAGCAGAAGAACCCAAACCACGACCATGTGGAATGGTGTTGAGCTGGCGCAGGGCGATACCGCGCGGCTTCTGTCCCATAAATTCAAAACCGGCCATCATCGCGCGAATAACGAGGTTGGTCTTATCTTTCTTGATGTCCTCGGCGCCTTCGCCAGTGACATCCACATCAATGATCGCATCATCCAAGATTTGTGCGGCATAACGGTCGCGCAAATCCAACGCCAAACCGAAGCAGTCAAAGCCCGGACCAAGATTGGCCGAAGTCGCAGGAACAGATACCTGCGCCATCGTTGCCTTGAAAGTAAGACGGTTGTTCGACATTAAATCAATCCGATTGCTTGCGCTGCCGCCTTGGCGTCAACCGGAACAACGATCGGCGAACCAGCGCCATCCAGAATCCACTGAACATCCTTAAGGCCGTTACCGGTGACGGTTATGACAATCTTCTTACCGCGTGGCAACTTTCCTTGCGCTTGTTTCTTAATCAAACCAGCGATACCCGCGGCCGATGATGGCTCAACAAAGACGCCTTCGCGTGCTGCGACTAAACGGTATGCCGCCAAAATCTGTTCATCGGTCACCGAATCAATCAAACCGCCAGATGAATCACGAGCTTCAACTGCTTGTGCCCATGATGCTGGGTTGCCGATCCGAATCGCGGTGGCAATTGTTTCTGGGTTTGGCACGACCTCGCCACGAACAATCGGTGATGCGCCTTCCGCCTGAAATCCCCACATTTGTGGCAGCTTCTTGGC
>CAJAEK010000072.1 GCA_903938735.1 uncultured Actinomycetes bacterium
CCTTCAGAGAGCGCCTTAACAACTACACCGAGAGCTGTCTCCAGACCCAGCATTCCAAAAGCCGCTGCTTGCCATTCGCAATCCTTATCCTCTTCAGGATGAGGCGCATGATCGGTTGCCACGATATCGATCGTTCCGTCAATCAATCCGGCTCGAAGTGCCAGTACATCAGAGTGCGAACGAAGCGGTGGATTTACCTTATAGACCGCGTCATACCCACGGGCAAGTTCGTCCGTCAACAAAAGGTGGTGCAGCGTAACTTCCGCCGTCACCTTAACGCCACGAGATTTAGCCCAACGCACCAATTCGACACCACCTGCAGTCGTTAGATGACAGATATGCAATCTACTTCCGACATGTTCCGCAATCAGAATATCGCGAGCGATGATCGACTCTTCTGCGATTGCCGGCCAGCCGGCAAGACCTAGTTCCGCCGAGACCGTGCCCTCATTCATCTGCGCACCTTCAGTTAGGCGCGGCTCCTGGGCATGTTGGGCGATGATGCCATCGAATCTCTTCACATATTCCAGAGCTCGACGCATCACCAGTGGATCGCAAACACATTTGCCGTCATCGCTAAAGATGCGCACCCGTGCAGAAGAATCCGCCATCGCGCCTATCTCCGAGAGTTGCTCGCCGGCCAACCCCTTGGTTACTGCGCCAATCGGAAAGAGATCCACGCGGCCTGTGGCAGCACCTAACCGAGCGACTTGTTCAACCACTCCGGCGGTATCCGCGACTGGATGTGTATTCGCCATCGGCGATAGCGCTGTGTAACCACCTTTAACTGCGGCGCGGGATGCGGTCTCGATGGTTTCAGCATCTTCTCGGCCAGGTTCACGGACATGGGTGTGAAGATCGACCAAACCTGGCAAGAGAACTAAACCAGCGGCTTCGATAACTACATCGCCAGCGTGGAAAGTAAGGCTACCCACCTCAGTGATAACTCCATCTTCAATTCGAATGTCAGTGACGTTCGTGCCGAGGATGGAGGCCGATTTAATCAAGATACTCATAGTTAAATTCCCATCTCTGACTGAGTTGCTGACTGAGGACCACCGAGCAGGTGATAAAGCACGGCCATTCGAACAAAAACACCATTAGTGACTTGTCGAAGAACGAGCGATTGATGTGAATCAGCCGCTGATGATGAAATCTCAACGCCGCGATTCATCGGCCCCGGGTGCATGATGACGGCCGATCCCTTCATTCGGCTCAATCGAGCATCATCCAAACCATAGCCACGTGAATACTCTTGAAGCGACGGAAAGAAGAAGTTCGACATTCTCTCGTGCTGAATGCGCAGCGTCATCACAACATCTAAGTTCCCGATCGCATCATCAAAAGAGTACGAAACTGTCGCACCCCAGGATTCTGCCCCGACCGGTATCAGCGTGGGAGGAGCAATCAAGATGACCGAAGCGCCAAGTTTGCGAAGCAGCAGCACATTCGAACGCGCAACCCGCGAGTGCAGAATATCTCCGACGATTCCGACCGTCAGGCCCGAGAGGTCGTAATTCTCACGCTCAAAATTCCTGGCGATTGTGTATGAGTCGAGCAAAGCCTGAGTTGGATGTTCGTGCGTTCCATCCCCCGCATTTATGACACTCGCAGAAATCCACCCGGAATCTGCTAGCCGTTGTGCAGCGCCGCTGGCGTGATGTCGAATAATGACACCGTCTGCACCCATCGCTTGCAACGTTTGAGCCGTATCTTTCAGGCTTTCACCCTTGCTCACCGAAGAGCCTTTTGCGGAAAAGTTAATCACGTCAGCAGACAATCGCTTAGCTGCGGATTCGAATGAGATCCTGGTCCGAGTTGAATCTTCAAAGAAGAGGTTGACAATCGTGCGACCGCGCAAAGTTGGCAACTTCTTGATTTGCCCATCAGAGACCCGATCGAGTTCGTAGGCGGTCGTAAGAATCTCGCGAGCTTGTTGGACCGTCAGGTCATTGATGCTCAGGAGGTGGCGCATTAGTTGCCCTCCTGATTCTCGATAATAACCTCGTCTGCCCCATCGACCTCAGCGAGACGTACTCGAATAGTTTCTAACGACGATGTAGGAATGTTTTTACCGACAAAATCCGCTCGAATCGGAAGTTCTCGGTGTCCTCTATCGACCAATACGGCTAACTGCACGCTCCGTGGACGGCCTATCTCGCCAAGGGCGTCGAGCGCTGCACGAATTGTTCGACCAGAGAAAAGCACATCATCAACCAGCACAACATCCCGGCCCTCAATTCCCTCAGGCGGAATTGATGTAGGAAGCAATGGGCGCGGCGGGCGAAGCCGAAGGTCATCCCGATGAAGCGTTACGTCCAACATCCCGTGTGGGACGGCACTTTCGATCTCCGCCAGATTCACGGATATTCGATCAGCGAGATATGCCCCGCGCGTAGGAATTCCCAACAAAGTAACGTTCGAAAGTCCATGATTGCGTTCAATAATTTCATGGGAAATGCGTTTAAGAGCACGGCTGATATCGCCGGCATCGAGAATCGAAGCCATTTTTACTCCTTCGCCGCCTCTCGGGACGGATCGTTAAAGGACCTGCTTGTGGCAGAAAGATACCACCTGTGGATAGCCATACCCGAATTCTCGGAAGTGTCGCTATCTTCCAGAGATGGACACCAACACCGCGAACGAGAATGAGAATGAGAATGAAACTGTGACCGAGCTAGAAAGCGGGTCCGATGAACAGATCAAGGCTATCGCCGCATCCCTCCGCCAGATCCGGAAACAGAAGGGCTACACGCTCAAGGCCGTGGAAAAACTCTCGCTCGGCAAGTGGAAGGCGGTGGTCGTAGGTTCTTACGAACGGCAAGATCGGGCGCTTTCGCTCAATCGAGCAATAGGGCTTGCTCGCTTTTATCAAGTTCCGCTGGACCAACTCTTAGGCCTAGCCAGCCCGGTTCAGAACCTGAATTTTCAGAAAGAAGCGCTGATCGTCGATCTTCGACGTGCACTTGGCAATCCGCCACGAGAAGATTCCGATGTCATCTTCCAGAAGTTCCTCACCTCGCTCTGTAGCAAGCGGCGAGATTGGAATGGGGAGGTGCTTTCTCTGCGGGCGCGAGATATTGAGACGATTGGCTTGCTCTTAGATCAGAGCGAACAAGGGGTATGGAATTGGCTTACCGAGAAGCGATATCTATTTATGGCCGGATAGTTCCCCGGCCTGAATCAGGCGCCGAGAACGGGTTTGAGAACTGAAACGCGACCGAGCACACCATTGATGTACTTGCCCGAATCCACCGTTGACAGCTCGTTCGCCATCTCTACTGCCTGCGAGATAGCGACGTTGTCGTCGACCTCCGAATTCCACAGGATTTCGAAGATAGCGATTCGCAAAATGTTTCGATCGATACCGGGCATTCGATCCATATCCCAACCTTCGGAATAGGTATTGATGATGTCATCGATTTTTTCACGATGTGAATCAACGCCGACGACGAGCTCCCGAGCGTATTCACCCTGAGAAAGGTCATCCACCGGCCGGTCCGCCAAAAGCTCGACGGCTACCTTCTTGCGAAGGTCCGCTTCAAAGAGGACCTCGAGCGCGCGTTTACGTGCCTTACCTCTAGCGCTCATAAATAACTATTAGTTAGCGCGGCCGAGATAATCGCCAGTGCGAGTATCTACAAGAATCTTCTCATCTTGCTTGATGAAAAGTGGAACCTGAATCTGGATACCGGTCTCCAGCGTTGCTGGCTTTGTTCCACCGGATGAACGATCGCCCTGAAGGCCAGGCTCGGTGTAAGTGATCGTGAGTTCGACCGAAGCTGGAAGTTCGACCAACAATGGATTTCCTTCGTGGATGGCCACGTTCGCGCTGCAGTTCTCCAACATGTATTGCGCGGCATCACCAACGATAGCTTCCGCAATGGTCATTTGATCAAAAGTCTTCTCATCCATGAAAACGAAATCATCACCATCGCGATACAGGAATGTCATATCGCGCTTCTCGAGCATCGCGACATCAACTTTTACGCCTGCGTTAAAAGTGCGATCGATGACCTTGCCGGTAGTCACAGACTTGAGCTTGGTGCGAACGAAAGCTGGACCCTTGCCTGGCTTCACATGCTGGAATTCAACTACGTTCCAGAGCTGACCTTCGATATCTAAGGTCATGCCGTTCTTTAGATCATTTGTGGTTGCCATGATTGTCCATTCATCCGAGGATTAATTTTCATCTCCCGACCGATAGCGCCTGAGCCCTAGCCGTCGTAAGAAATACTGCGCAAGAATAGCTGAAATTACTTGGAAAGAATCCCGTTCAGGGCAATCAACGCCAGCCGGTATGAGTCGGGGCCAAAGCCCGCCACGGTCCCCGTTGCTATTCCACTAATCACCGATGTGTGGCGGAATTCTTCGCGCGCAAGCGGATTGGATAGATGAACCTCAATCAGTGGCACCTTGAGCATTTCTGCTGCGTCGCGTATCGCATACGAATAATGGGTAAAGGCAGCAGGATTGATGATGACCGGGATTTTGGCATCGGCGGCTTCATGTAACCAGCCGACGATCTCTGACTCCGAGTCGCTCTGACGAACATCCGCTACGAAACCTAGCTGACTAGCTTCTTTGCTAATGAATTCAACTAATTGTGAAAAATTGAGAGTTCCGTAAACGCTGGAATCTCTGATGTCTAATCGCCCTAAGTTAGGGCCATTGAGAACGAGGACTGTGCTCATTTGCTAATACTCTCATAAGCGAACCGAATGGCGTCGGATGTTGGATTCTCAATCCAAGCAGGCGTTCCAATCGTGCTCAATCCAATAAATCGCATTTCGCCCGATCGCGCCTTCTTGTCCCCCGCCATGAGCACAACAATCTCGTCCAGTGAATATCTGGTCGTTGTTGGCAGCCCGAACTTAGCTAGAAGCTCTCCATGCAGACTTACCTCATCATCACCGAGCCCACACACATTCCGACTCAGATGTGCTGCAAAAATCAATCCGATTGATACCGCTTCGCCATGACGGAGCGAATACCCGCTCAACTTTTCGATTGCGTGGCCGGCGGTGTGGCCATAGTTGAGAACCTCGCGCGCTTTGGACTCCTTGAAATCTGTGCCCACAACTCGCGCTTTTACCGCCACTGATTTCTCAACGAGGATTGCAGCATGCGCTCGGGCCGCCTGGATATCAGTCGTTTCCTTAAGTAATTCCAGAATAGATGCATCCGAGATAAATCCGCACTTGATAACTTCCGCTAATCCCGCGGCGAAATCTCTATCAGAAAGTGATTTGAGAAAATCGAGATCGATAGCGACAAGCGAAGGCGAATGAAACGCGCCCACCAGGTTCTTCCCGGCCGCCGTGTTTATCCCCGTCTTGCCGCCTACGGAAGCGTCAACCATTCCTGCTAATGAGGTTGGGAAGGCATACCACTCAATTCCGCGAAGCCACGTCGCAGCGACGAAGCCTGCGAGGTCGGTCGTAGCTCCCCCGCCGATTCCAACAATCGCATCACTACGTTGAAGATTCATTTCACCGCAACGCTGCCAAATCGCTTCGGCTACAGCGGAACTCTTCTGGTCTTCGCCATCTGGCACCCAAAAAATACCTTCGTCCGAAAGGTTAAGTGTTGAGAAATCGAGGAAATGAGAGAGAGAGGTTGGCGCAATTACCAAGACGCGGTTGTGGTTGCCGAGAATTTCACGAAGCCGATCGCGCCACGCGATTCCAATCTCGACCGAATAACTCCGCTCTGCCTTTACTTCAATACTTTTCATTCTGCTCCCAATGATTCGGCTAGGTGCAGCGCTGAAATTATCTGTCCTGCGACTTCCGGAGCCTTGGCGCTATCGGTCGACAAGGTGAGAGTCGCAAGAGATTCGTATATCGGGCGTCGCTTCTCCATGAGCGACTGCCATTGGGCGCGTGGATTGACCAACAGAAGCGGGCGATCTTTGTTGAATCCCACGCGGGGTGCAGCCTGTGCGAGCGAGACCTCGAGGTAAACGACCGGCGCTTCGCCAGATTTGAGAGCGTGCGCAACAAGTGGGTCGACTACCGAACCGCCGCCCAGGGCGAGAACCCCCGCAAACCCTTGCAGCGCATCTAGAACGACAGTGCGCTCAAGTTCGCGAAAGAAGGGTTCGCCATCTTCAACGAAAATTTCCGAAACAGTCTTGCCCGAACGCTTCTCTATCTCCGAATCCGTATCCTGAAATTGGGCGCACAATCGCTTAGCAAGCGCCCTGCCTACCGTTGATTTTCCGGACCCTGGTGGTCCAATAAGCACAGCTAGCGGCACTACTTAATCCTCATGGTGGATATATAGCTTTCAAAATTACGACGTACTTCGCCAACACTGTCGCCGCCAAATTTCTCAACAACGGCATCCGCCAGCACCAGTGCGACCATCGCTTCAGCGACGATTCCGGCGGCTGGCACCGCACAGACATCAGAGCGTTGATTGATAGCTTTTGCCGATTCGCCCGTGGCTACATCGACAGTGTCTAGCGCCTTCGGAACGGTGGAGATTGGTTTCATGGCTGCTCGCACGCGAAGAATTTCGCCGTTGCTCATGCCGCCTTCGGTGCCGCCAGCGCGATCCGTTCGTCGCACAATCTGACCAGCAGCGTTCTTTTCAATCTCATCGTGAGCGACCGAGCCACGCCGACGCGCGGTCTCAAAGCCGTCACCAACCTCAACGCCTTTGATCGCCTGGATACCCATCAGGGCGCCAGCCAATTTCGAATCTAATCGTCGGTCCCAATGCGTGTGCGAACCGAGTCCGGCCGGCACGTTGTAGGCAAGAACTTCAACGACACCACCAAGTGTGTCACCCGATGAGTGCGCATCTTCAATCTCTGCAACCATCGCGGCGCTAGTGGTGGAATCTGCGCAGCGAACGGGATCCTCATCAATTCGCGTTTTATCTTCGATTGCCGGAACAACAGTGCCTTCAGGAACTTCCACGGCACCAATCGAAACAACGTGGCTGAGAATCTCAATTCCTACCGTCTGCTTGAGAAAAGCACGGGCAATCGCGCCAAGCGCAACTCGTGCAGCAGTCTCGCGCGCACTTGCTCTTTCCAAAATGGGACGCGCATCATCAAAATCGTATTTCTGCATTCCGACCAAATCGGCATGCCCGGGGCGAGGACGAGTCAGTGGTGCGTTGCGGGCAAGCGAGGCCAATTCTTCGGCATCAATAACATCAGCCGACATTACCTGCGACCACTTTGGCCATTCCGAGTTTGCAATGTTCAGCGCGATTGGACCGCCCTGTGATTTTCCGTGGCGAACACCGCCCAAAATCGTAACGGCATCGGCTTCAAAATTCTGTCGTGCACCTCGTCCGAAACCCAAGCGGCGACGACGAAGATCTGCATCAATAGCAGCGGTCGAGATTTCAATGTGGGCTGGCATGCCTTCGAGGATTGCCGTGAGGGCGGGGCCGTGGGATTCTCCAGCGGTCAACCAGCGAATCATCAGACACCACTTCCTTTGTTTACGACTGCCTCTATAGGCGCCTATTCTGTCAGAAGCTGCGATGAAGCCGCGTCATATTTGGCCTATCCGTCAGCCATGCATGAGAGTTTGAAGCAATAGGCCCGCAAGCAGAGCAGGCGCGAGCGGGATCGATGCTCTCCACTTGCGGCGCAAAATCGCCGAAACTGTCGCATAACACCCGGCGCAGCCAAAGCCGAGAACTAAGAACGTTACCCAGCCCATGGACGGACCGCTCCACGAGGCCAACAGAACGAGCAATTTAATATCGCCAAATCCCAATCCGTCTCGACTGAGCCTTCTCAACATTACGAGTGCAACAGTCGTAACAGTGGAAAGAGTCAGATTAAATCGATGCAAGGTAGCTAGCTGAAGAAGCTCACCGATGGCCAAATCGCGATTGAGAATCTTGCGTGATCGAAGATCGGTCCATGAAGTACGCAGAAGCAAAAACAATTGAAGGAGAATCACTTATTGAGGTTAGATGCACCACGGACATCAATCGGTAACAGAAGAAGACCCTGTGGAAATTTTTGGTTTAAACGCCTGCTAGTGCCTCGTTCATTACTTTCCGTATTTCAGCATGGTCCACCGAGCGTCCTGAGAAAAGTTCAACCTGGTAAATTGCTTGCTCCACCAACATATCTCGTCCCGACAAAACGAGCTGACCTGCTGACTGAAATAGCGTTGCAATCTTGGTGGGCCATGGCTGATACAGCGCTTCGATCAAGGTGCCGCTCGGCGTTCCAGAGACTTTCTCCAGATACGGGTCAATCGCGCCAGCCGGGGTCGTCTGAATTATCGAACTTGCGGTGTCAAAATCAAGATCAGACAACAGGCGAACCTCGAGTCTCGAAAGCTCGCTTCGATCAGTTAAGTCTGACGCCTTTGTCATGTCGCGAAGATAAACGGTGACCGGCAAACGATCGTCAATATTCTCGATTGCCGCGAGAGCCGAACGAGCGGTTCCACCCCCGCCCAATATCGCGATACGAGAGGTGTCGGCTCTCTTCAAAAGTCGTGCGATGCCCGATCTATCCGTTGACGATCCAAGCCATTCGCCATCGCGAGCCACTAAGGTATTAATCGAACTCATTCGACGATCAATCTCAGGAACCTCTGTCGCTAGCGAGATCGCTTCTTCTTTCAACGGCATGGTTAACGAAAAACCCGTATATGACGAATGGCTCCTTAAAAAGCCTTCGAGCGCGCCAGCACCAACGTCAAACTTCTCATAGTGTGCCTCGACATTTAGATACTTGTAAGCCGCATCATGAAGAACAGGTGATAGAGAATGATCGATTGGAGAGCCCAATACAGCACCTTGAATCATTTGAATAACCCCGCTCGTACATTCTTGTTGTACAGGATAACCCATCCTTCAAATTCCGCGAACGAATTGGTAAATCGGGTGTCATGCGGTTTAACGGTAATGAAATACAACCAGTCCCCCGCGGCTGGATGAAGCGAAGCAGCTATCGCATCCTTGCTGGGATTGGATATTGGAGTAGGTGGCAATCCCGCATTTCGGTAGGTGTTGTATGGCGAGTTAATCTGAGTCGCCGCGGTGGAGAGCGAAATCTGTCCACGGAGATGAGCCGCATATTGAACTGTCGAATTCAACTGGAGCGCCATCCCAATATGCAATCGGTTATAGATAACTTGGGCAACTTTGGAATAATCAGCAGGATCGCCTTCGATTTGAACCATGGAAGCGATAGTGAGCACTTGGTACGGCGAGTATTGCTGGTAACCACTCAAAAGACCGACTGACGAAGCGGTCCGTTTGAAACCGTCAACCATGGCTTGCAGAGCTTGACTTGCAGTCGTACCGGTCGCGAAAGCGTAATCTGCTGGAGC
>CAJAEK010000073.1 GCA_903938735.1 uncultured Actinomycetes bacterium
GACCGTAGCGAGCGCGTGCGAAACGATGATGATAGTGCGGGCCTCGGCGCAGAGTTCGCGCATCCGGGTAAATGACTTCTCTTTGAAGGAAGCGTCGCCGGCCGAGAGAGCTTCGTCCAACAGCAAAATATCGGGCGTCATGTTGACCGCAACGCTAAAGGCAACGCGTCCATACATACCGCTGGAATACGTGCGTACTGGCATATCGATAAAGCCATCAGGAAGCGCAGCAAAATCCGCGATTTCTTCGGTCTTGTTCTCGATCTCTTCGCGGCTCATGCCAGAAGCGAGTCCGCCCAAAATAATGTTGTCACGTCCAGAGAGTGCGGGGTTGAAGCCGACGCCAAGCGCAAGAAGAGTAGAGATTTTTCCATTAACAATGATTCGGCCAGATGTTGGCGGCAAGATACCTGCGATAGAGCGCATCAAGGTGGACTTGCCGGCACCGTTCGCGCCGACGATTCCGAGTACTGATCCGTGCGGCACATCGAGCGTCATGTTCTTCACGGCCTCGACCATGCGAGTGCGAACTTTTTCGCCCTTGCTGGCGCGCATAACGGCATTCTTCAGGGTGCGCTTGGTATCAACATTAATCTTGTAGGTAATCGAAAGTTCTTCGATCCGGATTGCCAACTCTTCTGGCATCACGACTGGTTGTTTCTTAGATGCGGACCGCAAAATCGCGCTCCCTTGAGATAAAGAAATAACCGCCGACGAGCACCGAGGCAAGCGCCCAGGCAATCGAGCCGATTATTTCGCTGTGTGTGGGCGCGATGCCTTCAATCCAGACGTTAGATGTTGCAGCCAGGGTCGGCCCGAGTGGATTGATGGTCAGAAGTATTCGGTGCCAGCCGTGTAGCGCTGAAGGCAACCATAGGACGGGGCAGAGGTAGAGCCAGATGCGAGTCATGTACTGCAAGAGCTTGTTGGTATCGCGGAAATAAACATTCATGGTTGCGAACAAGAGCGCTAATCCAAAGCCAGTGACGCCGACGCAGATAACAATGAATGGAACCCAGAGATAGTTCCAGGTAAAGCCGGGTACTTGGGTTGCTGGATAGAAATATTTGCCGACGACAATTACGAAGATATAAACCGGAATGGTAGGCAAGAAAGCCCAGAACGCACTGATGGTGCTGGAGAATGGCAGAAGCGCGCGAGGAAATGCTTGGTTGAGAATCAAGCGACCGCCGGCGGTAATAGAGAGCGCACCAGAGTTAATGCAGTTCTGTGCAAAATAAAATGTGAAGAGGCCGATCAGGATATGAGCCAAAGTAGTAAGGCCGTTGTTGTGGGACTTTGAAGCACGAATCACCGTGACCAATAAATAATAGACCAGGGCCAACAAAACGGGATTGAGAACCAGCCAAACCTTGCCGAACTTGGAATCTAGGTATTCCGCCTTATCCGCAAAGCGGGAGAGCTCGATGGCAAACGCACGGCGCTTCCAGAACTCCTTAAAGTAAGGAATTAGCGGCGGCAGAGATGCGCGGTGTGGTTCGAAGACCTGGATTTTCGATTGAAAATCGCTCTTCGCGCTGCTTTCGGACATGAGGCGCATTCTGCCATTACTCGCCTGTGTATTACACAGATTGCCTGCTGCGCCGCCCCGATTTGCCGTCAAAAGCGGAGGATTCGCCGTGACGTAGAACGGATGCGTCATAAATCGCAGACGGAGACCAAAAATGACCCGTCCGCCCTATCGAAAGCGAAATACATTCATGAAGAAGATCTATACAGCAGCACTCATCACAGCTTCATTGTTGGCACCTGTTATCAGCGTTTCAGCAGCATCAGCTGCTCCAGCGAAGAAGGTTGCGGCTGTCGCAGCGACAGCCAAGAAGGTGCCAGCCAAGAAGGCAACTGTCGCTAAGACGGTTTCCGCTGCAAAGAAGAAGGCACCGGCCACAAAGCGCGTCAGTAAGACCCGCATGAAGTCCAAGCTCTAATCTCTAAAAGTACAAAAATAGGCGCCGATTACCGGCGCCTATTTTTATTTGCTGTGAAAACTATTTCTCGGTAAATACCAGCGGTAGCGCTTCTAGTACGTCCGTGGCCGTGATGGGGTTTCGTTTCTCACGAGCAATCGCCGCTGCGCATCCATGAGCCGCAACCGCGTAGCCAAGGGTTTCGACAATTTCATTCGCGCTTCGGGGTTGCCACGAAGCAAGCATGGACGCTGTTAAACCAGCGAGCACATCGCCCGTGCCGGCGGTAGAAAGTTCTGGGATCCCATGTGTATCAATACTGTGCAATCCGTTTGGTGCTGCAATGATTGTTGCGGGACCTTTCAGAATCACATACACATTGAGAGATCTGGCCATCGATAGGGCAACGGGTAACCGTTCAGAAGGGTCATTGATGGGAAAACCAAGCGAACGTGCTTCACCTTCATGAGGAGTGATAACAATTGCATGATTTTGCTGGAACGAATGCGTGCTCGCCAATGTCATCGCGGTACTGTCGAGAACGATGTACGCAGCCGATGGAATTACTTTCAGCGACGGACTGCCTGATCCAATCAGCCATGCATCCGCTGAAAGGTCACCGGATTTCGCAATGCTCACAACATCGGGGTAGTTCGTAAGAACAAGCGAGGTGGCATCTTCGCTCGCGGAATGAAACTTCACATAACCCGCGCCGCCTCGTCGAGCTCCACCGGTCGCAAGCACGGCGGCACCTGGGAATTCATCGGAGCCAGCCAGCACTCCCACAACACCGCGTGAATATTTATTTGCGGTTGGCGCAATCGGCGCGAGAAATTCTGGGTGGCGCTTGCTCATGAAAGTAAGAATACGCCCCGGCGATGTCATACTCGACCCATGGCAGCTTCAGCGATGCGACTCTGGCTACGCACCAAGAAAGCAAATTATCTGCAATGGCGAGAGCAAGTGCGGGCAGAGAAAGCGCTGGTTCAGGTCGGGAAATCAAGTAGCGCATCCCGGATATTCATTGGCCCCGCAAATTCCGCCGGCCAAGCCACGCTCTGGGCAAAATTCCTCACAGATTCTGGTGCATCTGCGGATTCGATGCGCATCACTAATGATCCAGTCGAACTCTTTGATTCGACCATAAAGATTGAACGACTGACCTGGATTACTTGGCAGCGGCGCGTTCAATTTGGGCAAGAAATAGCGAAAAATTATGGTGCGGTATTCGTTGAGTCGCTTCGACCACTCTTCGCCTATAAGACAGTGCGCACCTTTACCGCCGAGCGAGCGGTCGACGACCTGTTGTTACTCCGTAAGGCGAAGAAGAAAGTAGCCGTTATTTTCCATGGCAGCGATATTCGCGATGTGGATTACCACGCATCCATCAATCCATTCTCACCATATAAAAACGCCGGCACCGAACTTGATGCGGTAAAAGCCCGCGCGTTGGAAGCCCGCGCTCAGTTGCCTCGTTTGCACAAGGCAAATATTTCGCTCTTCGTTACAACTCCTGATTTATTGCACGAGGTCTCAAGTGCAACTTGGTTACCGGTGTGCATAGATGTTTCTACTTTTAGTTCGGTCGCAGATTCTCACCCAGCCTTCCAACACAATGGCGTTCCACGAGTGTTGTATCTACCCAGTAAATCGTGGGTGAAGTCGGCCGAGATTATCGAACCAATCTTGGATAAGTTAGATAGCGAAGGCGTTATTCATCGAGTTCGGACCGGCCGCGTTCCACACGAAGAATTGCCCGAATTACTCGCACAATGCGATGTACTGGTAGATCAATTTGTGGGAGTGGTGGGCGTTTTAGCGCTCGAGGCAATGGCAGCAGGCAGATTAGTTATGACGCATGTGGAAAGTGATGCATATGCCAAAGTGGGACAACAACCGCCTGTCGTCGAAATTTCACCGGCAACGCTGGAGAACTCATTGAGAAACCTCAAGCCAGATACAACGCTCATGCAAAAAGCTCGTGAATTTGTTGCAGCAAATCATGATGGCAAGCGCAGTGCAGAACTCTTGAGGGCTAGCACTCAAAGTTAGTTGTTATCGGGTTTCAGTTCAGTTTTTCCTATCGCAGCACAGCACGCAGGAGTACCGTCACATGCATGGTCTTCTCACTCTTTAACCTCAATCATCCGGCTCATTACATCTCCGTCGGATCCATTTCAGTCTCGCCCGGCAACCTAGTAATGGTGGTTATGGCCTTCGTGCTCTTCGGGCTTGCACTTACGTTGCCATTCCCCGGACATAAGTCCGATAAGAACGGCAAGGAGTAGCCATGTCGAGCAGCGCTGATAACTCAAAAATGTGGACCGTGCGAGTCCGCAAAGCGACACTTGAAAAGTTTGAACCAGAAGATTTACTGCCTGATACCCAACCCGCGTATGTGAGCTCCTGGATATATGTATTCGGAGTATTGACCATCGCGGCATTTCTCATGCTGATTGTCTCTGGCTTGATTTTGACGCTCGAAGGACCAGCGTGGTGGCATACCTCGAAATATGGTCACTTCATTAACTCCTTGCACTTGTGGAACGTCGAACTCTTTTTCCTTTTTATGGTGGTACATCTTTGGGGCAAGTTTTGGATGGCTGCTTGGCGCGGAAAGCGCACGATGACGTGGGTGACCGGATGCGTAGCCTTCTTCGCCTCTATCTTTACCGGCTTCACTGGATATTTGATTCAAACGAACTTCGACTCACAATGGATTGCCACCCAGGCCAAAGATGGATTTAACGCGGTCGGCATCGGTGCATATTTCAACGCGCTCAATACTGGTCAAGCCTTGCTGATCCACGTCTCACTTCTGCCGATTGCGCTGGGGGTCATCGTGGTTGCACACGTGATTCTGGTCCGCAAAAAGGGCGTCGTTCCTCCGATTGAGAGTTCACTCTAATGAAAAAATATGATGCATCGAAAAAATGGACCGGACCTACCCGACCATACGATCTGATTAAAGAGGCGACGGTTGCCTTCGTTGTCGTTGCGCTACTTAGTATTGGTTTGGCAGCTCTCTTTAGCTCGCCGGATGAGAAAGCAGTAACGCTGCAATCGTGGTCACAAGCCGCACCAGCGGACTTTGTTCAAACTGCATCCGGTGAATTAGCTGGCTCCACAATCAGCGGACAATATGGTCCGCCCTACAACACCGCCGCGGACGGACAACAACTTGGTCCGATTAAGGTCGCTAAATTTATGGGTGTTCGAATCCCAATCAACACTGCAAACGATTTTGTTCTCAAACCGTTGGGCACCTTGAACGATCCAGTGACTAACGCGGCAATCGCCCGTTGGAAGGCTGCGGACGCAAAGACTCAATCTGGATGGGCCACTGACTACACCGACGCGTTAACGAAAGCTTCGACCGCCGTGACGATTGCGGATACCAACGACAAATATGGTCCGGTACCGACGCTTGTCACATCGCTCTATGCCATGGCAAAGAGTGGTGCGCTAGATGGCGCGCTCACAACAAGTGATAGTCCGCTGCCTACTAACTTCACGAAACCCTTGCTCTTCCTTGCGGATAGCGGAAGTTATTTCCCTGGGCTTGCCGATGCGCAGCACCTGTCCGGCGATCAATGGGGAGTTATGAATGAGACCGGTTCATGGCCAGGACAATCATGGCTCTGGCTCTATTCGCTGTGGTATCAAGTTGATCCATTCAAGTCATCGGGTAACGCCGACATCTTGGTGATGTCATTGATGGGTCTGCTGAGCCTTGGCTTCGTATTAATCCCGTTCCTTCCCATCCTTCACCGAATCCCAGAACGGATTCCGATCCATCGGATCATCTGGCGCGATTGGTATCGCAGCGAGCGGAAGAACTCTTAACTCTCGCTAAGTATCTGTAACCGCTTTAAGCTGGGCGCATGAATCGATTGAATCTGCGCCTGGCTGATGGCCGAAATCTCGAGTACGCCGAGAACGACATCGAATCGAACGCCGCCATCATTATTCACAGTGGCACTAGCGGAGATATCTGTGGGTGGCAGACCTGGCTCGATGCGCTGGCCGCACGCGGAGTTCGTGCAATTGCTTTTAATCGTTCGGGATATTCCGGCAGTACTGCGATGCCCACACGAATAACAATTGATGTCGCTCATGACATAACTCAGCTCGTGGATGCTTTGCAGCTCGAACGATTTGTTTCAGCTGGCCTTTCAGGTGGGGGACAGCATGCAATCGCAACCGGCGTCGATCCGCGTTGTGTCGGTGTGGTGACGATTGGCAGTTTGGCACCATTTGCAGAGTTGGGGCAACGGTTTTACGAAGGCATGCAGCAAGTAGATATCGATGAATATGCCGATGC
>CAJAEK010000074.1 GCA_903938735.1 uncultured Actinomycetes bacterium
ACCGAAATCACGATTGATGGCGAAACCACCATCGAAATCGAAACTTCGCACGAAATTCGGCACGAGTTTTAACCACTAGTTCTGACCATGAGTACATGCTGCTCGTGCAGGCGGCAAACGCAGGCCTTTAATCCGAAAAATGTGCCACGCCTAACTACCCAGCTTTCGAGATTTCCAAGCGACGTCCCGATAAGTTAGCCATTATGAAATTCGATGATGTGCGCGGGGCGATGGGCATTGCTGCCCTGGTCGTGCGCCCGTCGGACACCTCGGTCGCCCACGGCACGAATGACTTGCCAGTTTTATCCACGACGACATTGACTAATCTGATCGAGGGCGCTTGCTCAGCCGCGCTCGCGGAACATTTTGCGCCAGGTGAAACTTCGGTCACTGGTGAATTCAGTTTGGTTATTACTTCTACCGTTGGAGTCGGCGCCGAACTGCGGGCCCACGCAACATGTGTATCGATTGATGGTCACTTATTAGATTTTCATGTAGAGGTGCATCACGGATCAAAGCTCATTGCTTCCGCAACGCTTTCACGCAAAGTTGTTGATCGAGTTTCGTATATGGCTCGCATCGCGGCCGAGAGTGTCATGAGCGAAGCCGGGTAAGCGAGCAAAACTATGAGTGCAAATAATCAGATGCCATGTGACTTCTGTGGTCAACCATACGACCCAGTCTCGACGCGGTGGCTTTGTCCAAACTGTCACATGAAAACGAACTGCTGCGATGGTGCGCCGTGTCCCATTCCAGATCAAACTGTTTCAGTAACGAAAAAAGCCTCCGCATAAGCGGAGGCTTTGATTCTTTTTAGCTGTTAGGCCTTCTTGGTCGCCCAGAAAATCTCTGAGATCTCTTCGATCTTTGCAAGCAACTTATCCGCAACAGCTACATCGTTTGTTCCCTTTGTGCCGCCGGCACCAGCAAGCTTTGTCGCCTCGTTGAACAAGGTGTTGAGCTGTGGGTACGCCTCGAAGTGAGGAGCCTTGAAATAGTCGGTCCAGAGAACCCAGAGGTGGTGCTTCACCATCTCGGAACGCTCTTCCTTGACTGCAACTGCACGTGACTTGAAATCGACATCGCTGCTAGCGGCGTACTTCTCCATCGCTGCCTTTACAGACTGAGCCTCAATCTTTGCCTGCGCTGGATCGTAAATTCCGCATGGCAGGTCGCAGTGGGCGAAAGCCACTGTCTTAGGTGCGAGCTTTGAAGAGAGCGCTGATGTGGCGCGTGAAAAGATACTTACGTTCATTTGTACTCCCGATTGATTGCTGGACTAGAGACTGCCGATTGGAGCGTTACAGCTGAAGAATACTCGCCCATCTTTGAGCCTGCACCTCCAAAGGTGAGCGACGTACCATGTACTCCATGGCTCGACTCCACCTTCCGCGACTAATCCGCGTTCGCGTGGTCGGGCAATCCATGGCGCCAGCTCTCAACGAAGGCGATTGGCTGCTTTTTCGCGCTTGGAAATCTCGAGGTGGGAATTCCAACCTCAAGTCTCTTGAAAACTTGATTGGAAGAATAGTTTTGGTTCAGCGCAGCCCTAATGACTTCATGCAAATCAAACGCGCCGTCAAAATTGATTCCGTCGGCCAAGTTTGGGTCGAAGGCGACAACGACGCGGCAAGTACTGATTCTCGCCAATGGGGTGCCATAGAACCAGCTGAAGTAAAAGCGGTACTACTTTTTCGCTATCGCAAATCGAAGCGATAGATCACGCCATAACTTGTACAGCGAGGTACGTGGAGCGCTTCTAGCGCGTGAACGCTTCCATGATCAGAGCCTTCTGCTCTTCTTCATGCAGGTGATGGCTGCCGGTCGCAGGTGACGCAGTCGCACGTCGCGAGACGCGGCGCAAGGTGCGGCCATTCAAAATCTCCTGCGTTGTCAGCACAACGAACGGCCATGGACCTTGGTTTGCTGGCTCATCCTGAACCCACAAAAGGTTGGCGTTCGGATGCTTTGCAGCAACCGAGGCGAACTCTTCGGCAGGGAATGGATAGAGCTGCTCAACGCGCACAATCGCAGTTGATGTCTCGCCTAGCTTCGTGCGCTCTGCGAGTAAGTCGTAGTAGACCTTGCCGGAGCAGAAAATGACGCGCGTTGCATTGGTAACCGATACATCATCAATCAGCGGCTGGAAGTGGCCAGTCGCGAAATCCTGCATGCCGGATGCGGCTGCCTTTAGGCGCAACATCGACTTTGGCTCGAAGACTACAAGTGGACGTCGTGCAGGATTCTTCACATGCCAACGCAACAAGTGGAAATACGAGGCAGGTGTCGAAGGCTGTGCCACGGTCATGTTCTGCTCCGCACATAGCGTTAGATAACGCTCGATACGACCTGATGAGTGATCAGGGCCTTGGCCTTCGTATCCGTGTGGCAATAGCAAGACGATGGATGAACGCTCGCCCCACTTCTGTAAGGCAGAGGAGACGAATTCATCGATGATGGTCTGGGCGCCGTTCGCGAAATCGCCGAACTGACCTTCCCAAAGAACGAGTGCATTCTCGCGGGCAACCGAATATCCGTATTCGAAGCCCATCGCTGCGTACTCAGAAAGCAACGAGTCAACCACGAAGAACTGGTTATCAGCCGCGCCACCATTATCTGGGTCTGCAACGAGCGCCTTCAACGGCGTCCATGTTGCACCGGTGTTTTGATCAACGACCACGGCATGACGATTGCTGAATGTTCCGCGGCGAACATCTTGTCCAGCCAGGCGGATGGGATGTCCCTCGAGCAAGAGCGAACCGAAAGCGAGTGATTCGCCGGCCGCCCAATCAACCGATCCCTCATCCAACATCTCAACCCGCTTTGCGAGCTGTGGTGCCAGCTTAGGATGAATAACGAATCCTTCTGGTGTTGCACCTTGGGTCGCCGCAATCTTGCGAAGCGTCGCTTCATCAACTGCGGTGGCAACCTGTGATGGTGCTGGAACAGCAGGAATCTGCTTCCGCGACGGTGCTGGCTCGGTGTTGTGAACCGATGCGAAGACTGCTTCGAGCTGTGCTTGGTAATCGCGCAAGACTTCTTCAGCTTCTTCAACGGTGATGTCACCGCGGCCAATGAGCGCTTCGGTGTAAAGCTTGCGGGTCGAACGCTTCGCCTCAATCATCTTGTACATCAGTGGCTGAGTGAAGCTTGGCTCGTCGCCTTCGTTGTGACCGCGACGGCGGTAACAGACCATGTCGATAACGACATCCTTGTTGAATGCCTGGCGATATTCGTATGCCAAACGTGCGACGCGGACGACGCTCTCTGGATCATCTCCGTTCACGTGGAAGACAGGTGCCTGAATCATCTTGGCGATATCGGTCGAATACGTTGAAGAACGTGCTGATGATGGCGATGTAGTGAAGCCAACCTGGTTGTTGATGACTACGTGGATGGTGCCACCAGTGCGATATCCAGGAAGCTGCGAAAGGTTAAGGGTCTCAGAGACCACGCCCTGGCCTGCAAATGCAGCATCACCGTGAATCAAGATCGGCATAACCGAATACTTGTTCTTCACATTCATGACATCTTGCTTCGCGCGGACGATGCCTTCGAGTACTGGGTTCACTGCTTCGAGGTGGGATGGGTTGGCTGCCAAGTAGACCTTGGTTGTGGCGCCAGATTCTGCGGTGAAGACGCCCTCGGTACCCAAGTGGTACTTCACATCGCCCGAGCCGTGCACATCATTCTCTGCGTAGTGTCCTTCGAACTCTTGGAAGATCTGACCGATGTTCTTGCCACCGATATTTGCCAAAACATTGAGGCGGCCACGGTGTGGCATGCCGATTGCAACTTCATCTAAACCATCGTCAGCAGCTGATGAGATCACAGCATCGAGCAATGGAATGACGGATTCTCCGCCTTCGAGAGAGAAGCGCTTCTGACCGACGTACTTGGTCTGCAAGAAGTTTTCAAATGCTTCCGCGCTATTGAGTTTGCGCAAGATGCGAAGCTGTTCTTCACGTGGTGTGCGCGGCGCACCTACTTCCACATGCTCTTGAATCCACTGACGTTCCGCTGGATTCTCCATGTACATATATTCAACGCCAATAGTGCGGCAATAGCTGTCGCGCAGGATTCCCAGAATCTTGCGGAACTTCATTCGAGGCTGGCCTCCGAAGCCACCAGTTGCAAAGTCACGATCCAGATCCCACAACGACAAGCCGTAGTTCACTACATCCAAATCTGGATGGGTGCGCTGCTTGTATTCCAGCGGATCGATATCCGCCATCAAGTGGCCGACGGTGCGATAAGCGTGGATCAATTGCTGAATACGAGAGGTCTTGCTGATGTGATCTTCTTTGAGGAACTGCTTATCGACAACCCAACGAATCGGCTCGTAAGGAATGCGAAGCGCTGCAAAGATATCGTCGTAGAAATTATCTGCGCCCAACAAAATTTCGTGAATACGACGCAAGAAGTCGCCAGATTGCGCGCCTTGAATAATGCGGTGGTCATAGGTGCTGGTGAGCGTGATGACTTTGCTGATTGCCAAGTCGGCCAACGTCTCTTCATTCGCGCCTTGGAACTCGGCTGGGTAATCCATTGCACCAACGCCCAAGATGAGACCTTGACCTTGGACCAAGCGCGGTACCGAGTGAACCGTGCCGATGGTGCCCGGGTTGGTCAGCGAAACGGTTGTTCCAGCAAAGTCTTCGACAGTCAGAGTTCCACCGCGCGCCTTGCGCACAGTTTCTTCATATGAAGCCCAGAACTGCGCGAAGTCCAAGTTCTCGCAGCCCTTAATAGAAGGAACGAGAAGCTGGCGCGAACCATCCGGCTTCGCCAAATCGATAGCGATACCAAGGTTGATGTGTTCTGGTCGACCGATTGCAGGCTTGCCATCTTGTTCTGCGAAGAATGAGTTCATCTCTGGCATTTGACGCATCGCCTTGATCATCGCGTATCCGATGATGTGAGTGAATGAAACTTTGCCACCGCGACCGCGAGCAAGGTTGTTGTTAATAACAGTGCGGTTATCAATCATTAATTTCGCTGGAACTGCGCGAACGCTGGTCGCTGTTGGAACAGTCAGCGATGCTTCCATGCTCTGCACAACGCGTGCGCCGACTCCGCGAATGGTCTCCAGTGTTGATGCGCCAGGTGTCACCAGTGTTGGGATCGGCTTTACAACTGGATCAGCAGGGGTAGGGGTGTTCTGATTGCTTTGGTTAGACATGGGCGGCGTGCTCGTTCCGGGAGTAGTGGGCGGAGTGTGTGAAAGCGAAGGTGCAGGTAAAACTGGAGCTGCGGGTGAAACGGAAGGTGTGGTTACTGAGACGGTTGCTGAAGTTGGAGTCGCGCTTGGTGTCGCTACAGATGTTCCTGCGGCAGTTACCCGCTTTGGTACGGGTGGGTTTCCACCCTTCGGTGCGCCGGGAATCGCAGCAGCAGGTGTGTAGTCAGCGAAGAAATCCCACCAAGCTTTATCTACCGACGATGGATCAGCCTTAAATTTTTCATACATCTCATCGACAAGCCACTCGTTTGGTCCGAAGGACCCACCGAAATGGTTCTCAGGTGTGTTGCTTCCTGTTGCCGACACTGGCTGCGCTCCAATCGAA
>CAJAEK010000075.1 GCA_903938735.1 uncultured Actinomycetes bacterium
CGGCATCAGGAAGAACAATGCCGAGATTCTCAAGGACGGGCTCCAGGATAAAGCACGCAATGGATTTGTGATCGCGAGCGAAAACTTTCTCGAGCGCTTCGAGGTTGTTAAACGGAACAACGAAGATCACGCCAGGATTCGCGCCAAGTGGCACGACTGCGTTTGGCTCCTCCGGATCGCCAGCCTTTGATAGCTCTGGCTTTGCTGAAACTGTCAGTGGGTCGTAGCTACCGTGATAGCCACCTTCCAACTTAACAATCGCATCCTTGCCTGTATATGCCTTCGCGGTACGGACTGCATACATCGTGGCTTCGGTACCCGAGTTCGCAAAGCGAATCTGGTCGATACTAAAACGCTTACAGAGGCGCTCGGCGGCATCACGCGAAATCGGAGATGGCGCAACAAAGAGCATGCCAGTCTGAGTAGCAGCATTAATTTCTTCGACGACGGTTGGGTTTAGGTGACCAGCCAACATCGCTCCAAAGCCCATCGAGAGGTCCAAGAGTTGGCGACCATCAACATCGGTCATCCACGCACCCTTAGCCGAAGCAATGCTGATCGGATATGGATCCCAGTATTGGAATGACGATGTAACACCCATAGGGACAGAGTGCTTAGCTACGACGCTTTCGGCGCCGGACGCGGATGTCTCCTTGGTGAATCGCTCCCATTCCGCCTTCATCAGCTTGGCAACAAGCTCACGATTTACTGGGCGGTGGGATTTCGGGGTCTTGCGGAACGTTTGTGAATCTAGAGTTCAGGTCATTTTGGAATAGGTACCTTTTGTTGGACTATTGTGTTGCAGCCCCTTTTGGGTACTTAAGCTCCCTTGTGTCGCAGAAATTCTTGTGAACTTCTTATGAGACCAAGGTAGCAGAACGGCATTTTTTCCGCATTTATGGCCTTTACTTCGTGTCGCCCACGTTGGAATTTGGACTTTTTTTCAAAAAAACTCAAAGACAATCTAAATCCGTCATACTTCTCCCGTGAATGAAAAAACTAAGCCCGTCATTCTTGCGATTCAAAATGATCCGACCGACCCACCACATCTTGCCGGTCAATGGTTAGCAGAAATGGGTTTTGATATCCAGGTACTTCGCGCCGATCAAGGCGAAGTAGTACCCGATTCTGTTCCTCGCCACGTTGCGGGAGTAATGCCACTGGGCGGACACATGGGCGCCATGGATGATCACATCGCCCCTTGGTTGAAAAACGAACGCGCACTCTTAAAGAACGCAGTGGAGAAAAACGTTCCGATATTCGGAATCTGTTTAGGAGCTCAGTTGCTCGCTGCCGCCAACGGTGGCGAAGTGAGTCGTGCAACGACCAGCGAAATTGGTATTTATGACGTCACGCCGACTGCTGAAGCAACGAGCGATCCGGTCTTCAATGTTGCAACAGCAAAGACCGCACAATGGCATGAAGACGTCGTTACTCGCCTACCTGAAGGTGCTACTCGTTTAGCGTCCAGCCCGCTTTGTGAAAATCAGGTCTACCGAATTGGCAATGCCCAATATGCAGTCCAGTTTCATCCGGAAATCGATCGCACCATCATCCATGACTGGGAAGAACATGCCGATAACGCCTTTCTCGAATCCGGCAAGAGTAGCGTCGAAGCTGAAGTGGCTGCGGTGGATTCAGAACTGCAGGCAACCTGGAAGCCGGTTATTCAAAACTGGGGCAAGCTAGTACTCGATACTTTGTAAATGACAAAGGGGGCCTTTCGGCCCCCTTTGCTCAATCAGGTTACTCAGATCTGACGAATTGGTCCCTTGAACCACTTCTTCACTGAGAGATGCCACCAGATCCACAAGAGAATCAATGCGCCACCAGTAAGAATTGGTGCGTAGTTCACCGCGGTCCAGTTGAACGCCTTGTTACCAGGTGTTCCGGCTGGTGATGTTGGCAAGATGAAGTAAATAGAGATGATCACGATTTCGGCAACAGCGATCAAGTTCATCCACTTGTACTTGCTTCCCAAGGTCCACTCACCAGCTACGAATAAATCTCCCGCGCGCCAGCGCAAGAAGATCGGAATCATGAACGCGAGATAGAGCGAAATAACGCAGATAGAGACAACCGCATAGAAGGCGGTTGGGATTCCAGCCGAGCTCTTCCACAACGCTGGCAGAGTGATAACCACGCCAAGGATCGCAGAGAAAATAACAGCTGAAACAGGAACGCCCTTGGAATCAACCTTGCTCCAGCGCTTGCTTCCAGGTACTGCACCATCGCGAGAGAAGGCGAACATCATGCGTGAACATGAGGTCAAACATGCAGTGACGCAGAAGAGCTGTCCAAGAGTAGTGATGATCATGACCAACTTGAAGAGTGCGCTGTTGTTCAGAGCCGCGTTAATCAAGGTAATGACCGAACCCATACCGTTTGGATTGACCTTAGGGTCAGCCGAGTTGACGATATTTACTACTCCGCTGTTAGCGGCAAAGAGGAAAGCCATCAGCATGATGTAGCCACCGATTGCTGAGTAAAGAATGGACTTCCAGATACCGCGAGCAGAGGCCAAGTGGGCGCCTTGAGTTTCTTCTGCAAGGTGAGCTGATGCGTCAAAACCAGTAATGGTGTACTGAGTCAACAAGAAGCCCAGCGGCAAAATGAAGTACCAGTACGCGTGGTTAGAAAAGCCAGAGTTATTGAAGTGCTGTGAGAACATCCACTTGAATGTTTGGTGATGAGTTGGCGTGAAGACCATGATGCCCACGATCACCGCGGTGCCAAATACGTGCCACCAGACAGAGATGTTGTTAATGACAGCCAAGAGGTGATGGCCATACAGGTTGATCAATGTCACCAAAACCATAATGATGATGAAGAGCGCGAACTGCTGCTTGATGAAGTCGCCGCCCATGAACTTGGCATCGAACTTAGGGAAATAGAGTCCAAGCAAGCCGTTCAAGAATGAGGTCACACCGTAACCAACAGATGCGGTCACAGAGACAAGTCCGATCAGGTTCAGCCAACCGGTATAGAAGCCAGCCTTAGCGCCACCCAGCTTGGCAGCCCACCAGTAAATACCACCCGATGTTGGGTAAGCCGAGGCGAGCTCAGACATACAGAGACCGACGATGAGAATGAGACCGGCAATGATTGGCCAGCCGATCGAGATTGCAACCGGCCCGCCATTGTTCCACGCTTGCGCGAACGTGGTGAAGCAACCGGAGAGAATAGAAATAATCGAAAACGAAATAGCGAAGTTCGAGAAACTCGACCACGTACGGCTCAGCTCTTGTTTATAGCCCAGGGCGGCCAATCGTGATTCGTCAGTTTGATGGTTACTCATGTCGCAAGGTCCAGCCTTTCTGAAGGTGGGAAGGCGTCCGGTTAAAGACTTGCGGATAAGTGTGGCGTGCGCCTCATGGAATCGGAAGCACTTCGGCGGACTTTTTTAAGTATTTCTGCGGTTCTGATGAAGAAAAGGAGCGTTGATTAGCTCTTCGCCCCCAAGTAACCTCTTCCCATGGCCTCTAAAAAGCTGTCTCTGGAAGATTTGAAGCGCGAGATCGAGGGTGGACGTATAGATACCGTCATCGTTGGCGCCACCGATATGCAGGGACGGTTGCAAGGCAAGCGTATCCACGCCCCATTCTTTGTTGCGGACACTATTAAGAATGGAACCGAGGGCTGCAATTATTTGTTAGCGGTCGACATCGACATGAATACCGTCCAAGGCTATGACGTCTCATCGTGGGAGACGGGTTATGCCGATATGGGCATGCATCCTGATTTCAACACTATTCGCATTCTGCCCTGGCACGAAGGCACCGCCATGGTTACGGCAGATTTTGTGGATCACCACAAACATGACATTTCTGTCTCGCCGCGGAGCATCTTGAAAGCACAGCTCCAGAAGTTGGATGAGATGGGCATGATTGCGTTGTGTGGAACCGAGCTTGAATTCATTGTTTTCAAAGATACCTACGAAGAGGCGTGGAACAAGGGTTATAAGGATCTAGTCCCAGCAAATCAGTACAACGTTGACTACTCACTCACTGGTACTGCTCGAGTTGAGAAGCTATTGCGCGATATTCGCCTTTCTATGGATGGCGCAGGTCTCATCGTCGAATCCGCCAAAGGTGAGTGCAACTTTGGACAACACGAAATTGCTTTCCGATATGAAGATGCTTTGACTACGTGCGACAACCACTCCATCTACAAAATGGGCGCCAAGGAGATTGCGACCAACCATGGTTGCTCGCTCACCTTCATGGCGAAATTCAATGAGCGCGAAGGAAACTCCTGCCACATCCATCTCTCCTTCCGCGACAAGAACGGCAACGCTGTTCTTGCAGGTGACGCAGGCGATGGCATGTCTGAGCTGGGCCGTCACTACTTGGCCGGACAGCAAGCACATATGCGTGAGCTCACTTTGCTTTTTGCGCCGAACATCAACTCGTATAAGCGATATCAGCCAGGCACCTTTGCACCAACCGCCATCAAATGGGGTCGCGACAACCGGACCTGCGCGCTGCGTCTGGTCGGTGAAGGTTTGAGCCTTCGCATTGAAAATCGTGTTCCTGGTGGCGATGCCAATCCATACCTTGCGGTTGCAGGAATGGTTGCCGCTGGTATCGACGGCATCAACAAAAAGTTGCCGCTAGAACCAATCTTCACCGGCAATGCCTATGCGTTAGAGACCTCTCGTGTTCCTAGCTCGCTACAAGAGGCGCGCGATCTGTGGGCAAACAGCGCGTGGGTCAAGGAGACATTCGGTGAAGATGTGCAGAAGCATTACACCCACATGGCCGATACCGAGATTGATGCCTATTCTCGCGCCGTCACGGATTGGGAGCGTTTTCGCAGCTTCGAACGTATGTAATTTCTAGTTCACCACAACCTCAGGAGAAGCATGTCTTCGTACACAGTTATTAGTCCGGTCACCGAGAAGTCAGTTGCAGAGATTGTGATGGCGGATTTACAACAGACCGATGCCGTCATCGCCACCGCGGCGAAGGCGTTCGAATCCTGGCGGAAAGTAACCCCGGGCGATCGCGCAAAGCTGCTTCGTAAATTCGCAGCTCTCGTCGATACCTATAACGAAGAGCTTGCCCAGCTTGAAGTACTCAACAGTGGTCACACCATCGGCAATGCTCGCTGGGAAGCCGGCAACGTTCGCGATGTATTGAATTACTACAGCGCTGCGCCAGAGCGACTCTTCGGGCGCCAAATCCCAGTGCCTAACGGCATCGACATTACGTTCAAAGAACCGCTGGGTGTGATTGGCGTGATTGTTCCTTGGAATTTCCCGATGCCAATCGCTGGCTGGGGTTTCGCACCGGCGCTAGCCGCGGGAAACACCGTTGTTCTCAAGCCAGCCGAACTCACTCCGATGACAGCTATCCGGTTGGGCGAAATCGCACTCGAAGCCGGAATTCCAGCAGGCGTCTTCAACGTGATTCCAGGTAAGGGCAGCATTGTTGGCGAGCGTTTCGTGACCAATCCCCTAGTACGCAAGATTGTCTTCACCGGTTCCACAACTGTGGGAAAACACATCATGCAAGGCTGTGCTGATCAGGTAAAGCGCGTGACCTTGGAACTTGGTGGTAAGAGCGCCAACATCATCTTCGCTGATGCTGATATCGAGAAGGCCGCGGCGGGAGCGCCTGGCGCTGTCTTTGATAATGCTGGTCAAGATTGCTGCGCGCGTTCACGTATTTTGATTCAGCGTTCGGCCTACGACAAGTTCATGGAGCTCTTTGAAATCGCAGTGAAAAAATTCCGCGTGGAGGATCCTTCCCTCGATACCGCCGAGATGGGTCCGTTGATCTCTGCTCAACAATTGGCTCGCGTCAAGGAATACGTTCCTGCAGATACTGAGATTGCTTTCCAAGGCAATAAACCAGCCGGCGATGGTTATTGGTTTGCACCAACCGTCCTGACGCCAAAAGACACGAAAGATCGCGCATATCGAGAAGAAATCTTTGGGCCGGTTGTCTCTGTTATTGCTTTCGAAGACGAGGACGACGCTATTCGCATGGCGAACGACAGCGAATATGGTCTCTCTGGTTCCATCTGGTCACGCGATATTGGTCGCGCTGTCCGAGTTTCTCGTGCGGTTGAAGCCGGAAATCTCTCGGTTAATTCCAACTCGTCGGTTCGCTACTGGACGCCATTTGGCGGCTACAAGCAATCAGGACTAGGTCGTGAACTTGGTCCGGACGCGTTAGATGCCTTTACCGAGACCAAGAACGTATTCTTTGATACCCAAGCCTAGGAAAGTAGAAGGAGTTCGGCATGTGTCGATTGATGGGTTACGTCGCACCCGCTGACACCACTTTGCTGGAAATTGCTGGCCAAGGATTTACGGAGTTTGCTGGATTGTCTGCCAAGCACGGTGATGGGTGGGGCGTCTCTAGCGTGGACGTATCTGGCCACTCAACTCTGATACTAGAGCCGAGTCGCGCCAAGGAAAGTGCAAAATTTGCGGAGGTTGCCGGTTCTCACTCAGCCGACGCCGCCATTCTCCATCTTCGCTGGGCCACATCGGGTCTCTCGATTAAAGAAGGCAATACTCACCCGTTTGTCTATGACGGAATCTCCTTCATGCACAATGGTGGCGTTCTGCCTCCTGAATCACTCGATCCATTCATTGACACGGATCTTTTAGCGAATATGCGCGGAGAAACCGATAGCGAAAAGTACTTCTTTCTCATCATCACCGAGATGCGAAAGCTGGGCCTCACAGAAGGCATCCTTTCGGCAGTTCGTATCATCCGCGAGAAGCTGGTCTACTCCAGTATTAACGCGATGATTTTGACCGCAACGGATTTCTATGTTGTCTGCGAGCACAACAATGACCGAATACCCGCCGACGAAGGCAAGGATTATTACGAGCTCTTCTATCGCAAGGATGCAGCCGGCGTTTTGGTTGCTTCCACGGGATGGGATCAATCAGGTTGGACCAATCTGCCCAACCACGAGATGTTGACCGTTTCACGCTCTACATTGGCCATTTCCACGACTCGCATCTAAATTCACCCGCTTTTTACCTGACTACGTGTCGGCAGGCGTGCGAGGCATGCTCAAATGCGAGAGAATTCACCCTCACACACCGCCAGACTTCACACATTGGAGAAATCTTGTCTAAAACAAAAAATGAGACCGTCTCAAACGATGGTCTTGATCCAAATCGCTGGAAAGCTCTACTCGTAATCGCAATCGCGTCTTTGATGGTGGTTCTCGATGCTTCGATCGTGAATATCGCTCTGCCTAGCGCCCAGAAGGCGTTACACATCTCGAACGCAAACCGTCAATGGGTCGTCACGGCATATTCACTTGCATTCGGAAGCCTCTTGTTGCTCGGCGGTCGTATC
>CAJAEK010000076.1 GCA_903938735.1 uncultured Actinomycetes bacterium
AATCTGACGCGACATGGTGCGAAAGCTTGCGCAACAAGCCGACCGACGTGGTCACGCCAAAGCGACTGATTCCGGCCAGCAACGCGAATGATTCACCCACGCCGACAACAACCGCTGTCTTGGTGGTGATGTGCTCAACGATTTCAGCATTCTCTTCGCCCTCAACATGCTTCTTGGATGCGCGACGGCTCAGGCGCTCGGCGGTAAAGAGAACCAGCCCGTTGATGGTGATGAAGATAGCTGCCGCTAGTGGCTTTGCAAAAAGAGTACGAAGCTTGTGTTCAAAAGCCAGACCAACGATGCCCACTGGCAAGGTCGCAATAACCAACAACCAGAAGACGCGACCAGCATTTGATGCGCGCTTTGCACGGTTACCGAGACCTGCTGCGATTAACTGAATCCAACGCTTACGAAATACCCAGAAGAGCGCGATTGCGCTAGCGAAGTGCAACATCACGGTAAATGGCAAATATGGAGATTCACCATTGGTCGTGAACTGACTCCAGGATCCACCAATCCAGGCCGGCAGAAGAACAGCGTGGCCGAGGCTCGAGACAGGGAAGAGCTCGGTGATGCCTTGAACGAGGCCGGTGATAATCGCTTGCAGGTACGTAATATGCATGCGTACAGGTTATCCGAGCCACGCTCAAAAGCTCGTTAACATAGCCGTAACGCGAGCTTGCCAAGATGCGGGCATGAGTGAAGAAATCAGCAAGCAGGAGGAGTTCGTCCTGCGCACCCTCGAAGAGCGCAATATTCGTTTTGTTCGCCTCTGGTTCACCGACGTACTTGGATTCTTGAAGTCGGTGGCAATCGCACCAGCCGAACTTGATAACGCCTTTGCCGAAGGAATCGGCTTTGATGGTTCTGCGATCGAAGGATTTGCACGCGTTACGGAATCCGACATGTTGGCAAAGCCAGATGCTGCGACATTCTCGGTATTGCCATGGCGCACCCAAGCGCCGGGTGCGGCTCGTATGTTCTGTGACATTACCTTGCCAGATGGCACACCATCACATGCAGACCCTCGTTTTGTTCTGAAGAAAGTTTTGAATCAAGCCGCTGATTTGGGATACACCTGTTACACCCATCCTGAAATGGAATTCTTCTTATTTAAGAACGCACCGGTCGCGGGTCAAGTTCCGGTCCCGGTTGATTCGGGTGGTTACTTCGATCAGACGCCGGCTGCGGTTGGTCATGACTTCCGACGTCAAGCAATCACGATGTTAGAAGCAATGGGTGTTTCGGTGGAGTTCAGCCACCACGAAGGCGCACCGGGACAACAAGAAATTGATTTGCGCTATGCCGATGCGTTATCGACCGCGGATAACATCATGACCTTCCGCCATGTGGTGAAAGAAGTGGCGCTTGATCAAGGTTTCCATGCATCGTTCATGCCCAAGCCATTTACCAACCATCCTGGTTCTGGCATGCACACCCACTTCTCGCTCTTCAAGGGCGAAGAAAATGCCTTCTATAAGGAAGGCGCACCCGATCAACTCTCGGATGTCGGACGTTCCTTTGTTGCTGGCATCTTGAAGCACGCCCGCGAGTTCACTGCAATCACCAACCAATGGGTCAATTCGTATAAGCGACTCAGCGGCGGGGGAGAAGCACCAGCGTTTGTGACGTGGGGTCACAACAATCGAAGTGCATTAGTGCGCATCCCGGCATATAAGCCGAAGAAAGAGAACAGCACTCGGGTTGAAGTACGTTCGCCGGATTCAGCCTGTAATCCATACCTTGCTTTTGCCGTCATTCTCGCGGCTGGCCTCAAGGGCATTGCCGAGAAATATCCACTGAGTGAGAACGCGAATCCAGAGGCGCTGCCAACAAACTTGGATGAGGCAATTCGCGCGATGGAATCAAGTGCACTCGTTCGTGAAGCACTGGGAGCCGACGTTTTTGAGTACGTACTGCGCAATAAGCGGGCCGAATGGGACGACTATCGCCGTCAGGTCAGCGCTTATGAGCTGGATCGCTACCTACCTGTTCTGTAGGCCATTTTGCCGCGATAAACTTATCGCCTTATGACCTTCCCTAAGCAGCAGCCATCATCGATGCCCGTGCATCGTTATGCGCCATTTATTCCGGTTGATTTAACTGACCGAACCTGGCCAACCAAGCAAATTAGCAAGGCGCCGCAGTGGTGCTCAGTCGATCTTCGCGATGGCAATCAAGCGCTGATTGATCCGATGGATTCCAATCGCAAGCTGGCGATGTTTAAGCTCTTGGTCCAGATGGGTTACAAGGAAATTGAAGTTGGATTCCCATCGGCAAGTCAGACCGACTTTGATTTCGTTCGCAAGATCATCGATGAGAAGTTAATTCCGGACGACGTTGTCATCCAGGTGTTGACTCAAGCGCGCGAATCTCTGATTCGTCGCACCTTCGAAGCAATCAAGGGTTCCAAGCAAGCGGTCGTGCATCTCTATAACTCCACATCGACTCTGCAACGTCGAGTCGTCTTTGGCTTGGATAAAGAGGGCATCAAGAAGATTGCCACCGATGGCGCGCAAATCTGTAATGACTTGGTTGCGACCGTGCCAGAGACCAAAGTCTTCTTTGAGTATTCACCCGAGTCATACACCGGCACTGAGCTGGAGTTTGCGGTCGAAGTCTGCGATGCGGTCAACGACATTTGGAAGCCAACCCCAGATCACAAGACCATCATCAACCTTCCTGCAACGGTCGAGATGGCGACCCCGAATGTTTATGCGGATTCGATTGAATGGATGCATCGTCACCTGAAGTATCGCGATTCCATCGTGCTTTCACTCCACCCACATAATGACCGTGGAACGGGTGTTGCAGCAGCCGAACTTGGATATATGGCGGGTGCGGATCGCATTGAAGGCACACTCTTCGGTAACGGCGAGCGAACCGGCAACGTTTGTTTGGTGACGCTCGGTTTGAATTTGTTCTCTTACGGAATCGATCCACATATCGATTTCTCGAACCTTGATGAAGTGCGTCGCACGGTTGAATATTGCAACCAGCTGCGCGTGCCAGAGCGTCATCCATACGGTGGCGACTTGGTCTTCACTGCATTCTCTGGATCGCACCAAGATGCAATCAAAAAGGGCTTCGAGCACATGGAGCGCGACGCCAAGGCTGCCGGCAAAGAAGTTCATGAACACACATGGGCGGTTCCGTATTTGCCGATTGATCCACGCGATATTGGTCGTTCATATGACGCGGTTATTCGAGTCAACAGCCAATCCGGCAAGGGTGGCGTTGCCTACTTGATGAAGAATGAATATCACCTTGATTTGCCACGCCGTCTGCAGATTGAGTTCAGTCAAGTGGTGCAGAGCAAGACCGACGAGCAAGGCGGCGAAGTATCGGCCGAAGCTTTGTGGGATACCTTTGAAGACGAATATCTGCCATCAAAGACCAAGCCATGGGGCCGTTTCAAACTGCAAGGCATGTCGCAGTCATCTCACATGGATGAAGATGTGCAGTTGTCGGTCGAGCTTTCTGACAATGGCAAGGTTGAAACCATTAATGGAGTTGGCAACGGTCCGATTGCGGCCTTTATTTCCATCATCAATTCACATCTTCCGGGCACAAACGTTCGAGTCCTGGATTATTACGAGCACGCGCTCTCTGCCGGTGGCGATGCCAAGGCGGCTGCATATCTTGAGTGCGAAGTAGGGGATCGGATTTACTGGGGCGTGGGAATCGACCCAAGTACGACGACCGCTGCACTGAAGGCCGTTATTTCGGCCGTCAATCGCGGACTTCGTAAGTAACCCCCGCTACGGTTAAGCCGTGGCCACCTATCGCGATCAAGCAATTGTTCTGCGTACCCAGAAACTGGGCGAGGCCGATCGCATCATCACCTTGTTCACACGTGAACATGGTCGGCTACGTGCGGTCGCCAAGGGCGTTCGTCGCACTAAATCTCGTTGGGGCGCTCGACTAGAGCCCGCCAGCCACGTGGACCTACAGCTCTACACCGGCAAAACATTTGATGTCGTCACACAAGCCGAAGGCATCGAAAACTTTGGCGATGAATTAGCGAGTGATTACCAGCGCTGGACAATCGCCAGTGCGATTCTGGAATCATCCGAGCGCTTCACCGCGCAAGAGCACGAGCCCGCGTTGCAGCAATACAACTTGGTGGTCGGCGCGCTGAAGGTGCTCACGCATAACACCTATGATCCATCACTGATTCTGGATGCCTACTTATTACGTTCACTCGGCGTTGCCGGTTACGCACCATCCTTGACGGTCTGTTCGGTCTGCGATGCGCCGGGGCCACACAAGTATTTCTCTTTGGTGGGCGGTGGATCAGTCTGCACGAGCTGTAAACCATCGGCGGCTGCCACACCGTCACCTGAAACACTGCAGTTAATGGCTGACTTAATGACCGGTGAATGGGAGGGCGCGATGGCCAGCGAACAGCGCAATCGTCGTGAAGCATCTGGACTTATTGCCGCGTATTTGCAATGGCATTTGGAGCGCGGATTGCGCAGCTTGCCCCTTGTTGAGCGAATCTAAAGGCGAAAGAATATAGAGATGGCGAACAAGATGCCCAAGCTCAAACCTGAGCAAGTGCCTAACCATGTTGCAGTAGTGATGGATGGCAATGGCCGTTGGGCCAAGAAGCGTGGACTTGCTCGCACCAAGGGGCATGAGGCCGGGGAAGCAGCTCTCTTTGATGTGGTGGAAGGCGCGATTGCGATCGGCGTGAAGGAATTGAGTGCGTATGCGTTCTCCACTGAAAACTGGCGTCGATCTCCGGAAGAAGTGAAATTCTTAATGGGCTTTAACCGCGATGTGATTCGTCGCCGGCGAGACGATATGCATGCCATGGGCGTGCGGGTGCGTTGGGTGGGCCGACCACAGCGCCTATGGGGCAGTGTGATCAAGGAATTACAAGAGGCGGAAGAGTTGACCAAAAAGAACAAAGTTCTGACGTTGAATATGTGCGTGAACTACGGCGGTCGAGCAGAGATTGTGGATGCCGTCATGAATATTGCCGAACTGGTGAAGGCGAAGAAGTTGCGCCCTGATCAAATCACCGAAAAGTTATTGGCGAAGCATATGTATAACGCTCAGATGAGCGACGTTGATTTGTTTTTGCGCTCTTCGGGTGAACAACGCACCTCGAACTTTTTACCGTGGCAGTCTGTCTACGCAGAGATGGTATTTATGGATGTTCTCTGGCCCGACGTCGACCGCCATACGCTCTGGAAAGCGATTGAAATATACGCAGAGCGTGAACGTAGGTTTGGAAAAGCATAATCAGGGAAAGCGCTAGTGTTCTAACACGCACCGGTTATCCGAAAAAGGACTTGGGAAACCAAGTCCTTCTTTCATGTGGTGATACTCTTAAAGTTGTGCGGGTTATCTGGAATTAGGACTTGGGAAACCAAGTCCTTTTTTCATTCATGTTACTTCTTCAGCTTGGGCAGGTCGATGTGGAAGTAGATCGAGAGCCCCCGCACTACACAGAGAATCGCACCAGCGATGAGCGAGATATATCCAACGCTGAGCGAGCTATAGGTCAGCAAGACATATGCGGTAGAGCCGATCAACGATGAGGTGCCAATCGTTTCGCGATGAAGCAAAACTGGTTCTACTTGGCAGAGCAGGTCACGCAGCAATCCGCCAGAGACCGCGGTAATTAATCCGAGGATGGCTGCCGCGTAGCGGGACGAACCATGAGAGAGAGCGAATTGCGTTCCGGATACCGACGCTACCGCCAACCCCAAGGTGTCCATGATGAGCAAGAAATTGCCGATTGGTTTGATCACTCGAAAGAGCAGCGTAATGACGACGGCAACCAACACCGAAACAATGAAGAGTGGGTTGGTCAGCCAGATAGGCCGGACGCCAAGAAAAACATTGCGCAGTGTTCCACCGGCCAGCGCCGCAGTGGTTGCAATAAATGCGATGCCGCCGTAGTCCAACGCACGGTCAGCCGCAACGCGCGCGCCAACCAATGCAAAGACAAAGGTGGCGAGCAGATCCAGGTCGCGGGCTAAGGTCGTGTACACCCCGAAAGGGTACTATTAGGCCTCTTGCGACCAGCAAGGAGTACAAGCCGACAGCCAGCCGGAGGAGAAAAACATGGCCGCAGATCGTCTCGAAAATATCGTCAGCCTCGCTAAGCGACGCGGATTTGTCTATCCATCATCAGAAATTTACGGCGGATTGCGCGCCGCCTGGGATTACGGCCCACTCGGCGTTGAACTCAAGAACAATGTGAAGCGTCAATGGTGGCGCACCATGGTTCAGGGTCGCGAAGATGTTGTCGGCTTGGATTCCAGCGTTATCTTGGCGCCAGAAGTCTGGAAGGCATCTGGACACGTCGAGACCTTTACCGATCCATTGACTGAGTGCACCGAGTGCCACAAGCGTTATCGCGCCGACCACTTGCAAGAGGCATTTGAAGCGAAGAACAAGCGTCTGCCGGAATCAATGGCAGAGGTCAACTGCCCGAACTGCGGCAACAAGGGCAAGTTCACAGAGCCTCGTAACTTCTCTGGCTTGCTCAAGACATATTTGGGCGCTGTCGAAGATGAGTCTGGTCTTGCTTATCTCCGCCCTGAAACCGCGCAGGGAATCTTTATTAATTTTGAGAACGTCGCGACTACATCGCGCAAGAAGCCGCCATTTGGTATTGGCCAAATTGGAAAATCATTCCGTAATGAGATCACGCCCGGAAACTTCATTTTCCGTACTCGTGAATTCGAGCAGATGGAGATGGAATTCTTCGTCGTGCCAGGCACAGACGAGGAATGGCATCAATACTGGATTGATACTCGGATGGATTGGTACAAGAACTTGGGCATTAATCCCGATCGCCTCCGTTTGTTCGAGCACCCTAAAGAGAAGCTTTCGCATTACTCCAAGCGCACCGTGGATATCGAATACAAGTTCGAATTCAACGGCACCGAATGGGGCGAGCTCGAGGGCATCGCAAGCCGTACCGACTTTGACCTGAAGGCGCATAGCGCTGCATCGGGCAAGGATTTGTCATGGTTTGACCAAGAGAAGAACGAACGTTGGGTGCCATTCGTTATCGAACCAGCAGCTGGCGTTGATCGTTGCACGCTGACCTTCATGATGGATGCCTACACTGAAGACGAAGCTCCAAACTCCAAGGGCGAGATGGAAAAGCGCGCGGTCATGAAACTTGATCATCGCTTGGCTCCCATCAAGGTCGCGGTCTTGCCGTTATCTCGTAACGCCGATTTGTCTCCAAAGGCCCGTGATTTGGCTGCTGAGTTGCGTCAAAACTGGAACGTTGACTTCGATGATTCCGGCGCAATCGGTCGTCGCTATCGTCGCCAAGACGAAGTCGGTACGCCATTCTGCATCACCGTTGACTTCGAAACGCTTGACGATAACGCCGTGACTATTCGCGAACGCGACACCATGGCTCAAGAGCGCGTCTCGATTGACCAAGTCCAGGCGTATCTCGCGCCGCGGTTGTTGGGGTGCTAACCACTCAATTCCCACCGCTTCGCTTACCGATCGCCAACGGTGGCTTTGAGAACAACGAAGTGGTGCTGACAACACCCGTTGTTCTTGCACCGATGGCGGGTATTACTAACTCGGCCTTTCGCACATTGTGTCGCGAACAAGGCGCTGGTTTGTTCGTCTCTGAGATGGTCACCGCTCGCGCGTTTATCGAACGCCATCCTGAAACGTTGCGATTGATTACACCAGGCAAAGGCGAGAGCCCTCGCTCAGTGCAGCTCTACGCGGTCGACCCGAATGTTGTCTCGCGCGCGGTCAAGATGTTGATGGAAGAAAATCTTGCGGATCACATTGATTTGAATTTCGGATGCCCGGTACCGAAGGTGACTCGACGCGGTGGGGGAGCAGCGCTGCCCTTTAAGCGCACGCTCTTTGCATCCATCGTCAGCGCGGCCGTCAACGCTGCAAAACCATTTGGCGTGCCGGTCACTGTAAAAATGCGAGTCGGCATCGATCACGACCACCCCACATATTTAGATGCTGCAAGCGCCGCTGCTGATGCAGGAGTCGCGTGGGTCGCGTTGCATGCTCGATACGCATCGCAAATGTATGAAGGCAAAGCTGACTGGTCTGCGATTACGCGGTTAGTCGAACACATGGCACCGACCGGTGTTCCGGTATTGGGTAATGGCGATATCTGGTCCGGCGCGGATGGCGTTGCGATGATGAAAGAGACCGGCTGTGCTGGTGTTGTGGTTGGCCGTGGATGCTTGGGTCGCCCGTGGTTGTTTGCTGATTTAGTAAAAGCGTTCGCCGGCGACATAACGCGTACGACGCCGACACTCAAAGAGGTCAGCGCTGTCATGCATCGTCACGCCGAGCTATTGATCGAATTCTTTGGGACCGAAGACCGGGCAATGCGCGATATCCGCAAGCACATGGCCTGGTATCTCAAGGGTTTCTCGGTGCCACGTGAACTACGCGGACGGTTCGGAATGGTTGCGACGCTTGGTGAGCTGGATGGATTGCTGGCGCAATTAACCGACCAGCCGTATCCGGTCGATGTTGCCGAAGGTCCACGCGGCCGCACCAGTCATGGTCGACCGGTGACGCTGCCTGATGGTTGGCTGAACGACCCATTCGAGATTCCCGCCATCACGATCGATGATTCGGTCTCTGGCGGCTGAGGTGTTCTTTCTCTTTAAAATTGTTCGTCGAATCATCGCGGTCGTTGTACTGCTCGTTCTGATTGTTCCGTCTTATGAAAGCTATCAAATCTGGCGCACCGGCCATACCGCAAAGCCGGTATCGAGCGATGCCATCATCGTTCTGGGTGCTGCGCAATTTAATGGCGTTCCGACGCCCATCTTGTCGGCGCGAATTGAGGATGCACGTGCGTTGTTCCGCGCAGGACTCGCACCATTAATCATCACGGTTGGAGCTGGTGCAAAGGGCGATAATTTTTCAGAAGCCCAATCAAGTTCAAATACCCTCAAGAGCGGCGCGCATCTCGTAAAGGCTGCAAAAGTTGTGACGATCTCGGTAGGCCGTGACACCTTGTCCAGCACGGTTGCTTACGCCGCCTATATGCGATTGCATAATCTGAAGTCGGTGATCATCGCGACCGATCCGTACCATTGCTATCGCGCGATGGCGATGGCGCGCGACGCGGGGTTGACGGCCAGCTGTGCTCCTGTCGCGACTGGTCCCGGATCGACCGCGCATACTGGATTCCGCTATATCGTCCGTGAAACTGGCGCATATCTGGCCTACAAGACCGTCGGCCGGGTGGGAATTCACCTTTCGGACCAGGTCAAGAACTAACCCTGACTCGGGTCGGAGCAAAACACTAGAATCGGTCCACTATGGTTCTTAAAGCGGCGACCGAACACCCCGGATATAACGAGGCGGACCGCGAACGCTTTCTCGATGAGCCAGCCAAGCGTCTGGGTCGAACCGAATTCGCTCGCGATCGGGCTCGCATCATTCACTCTTTCGCGCTTCGCCGATTGGCAGCCAAGACACAGGTAGCAGTCCCATGGGCGACTGATTTTCCGCGCACACGGCTCTCGCATTCGTTGGAATGTGCACAAGTAGGACGCGAACTTGGTGCATCACTCGGTGCAGATCCAGATTTGATGGAGGGCGCGTGTTTGGCGCACGACATCGGCCACCCACCCTTTGGTCACAACGGAGAAGAAGCGTTGAACGCGGTGGCAGAAAGCTGTGGCGGCTTTGAGGGCAACGCGCAGAGCTTCAGATTATTAGTACGCCTTGAGGCAAAGACCGTGGACGCCGACGGTAAGTCGATCGGACTAAATCTGACCCGAGCCTCGTTGGATGCTGCGACCAAATACCCATGGCCACGCGCGACCAACCTGAAGAAGTTCGGTGTCTATGACGATGACCAAGAGATTTTTAACTGGGTGCGACTGGGCGCGCCCGATGGTGCGCAATCGTTCGAGGCCCAGATTATGGATTGGTCGGATGATGTGGCGTATTCGGTCCACGACTTTGAGGACGCGCTGGTCAGTGGCCAAGTAAAGCTGCATGATCTCAAGAATGATTTGCCAGAGCTTTTCCGAGTCGCACAAGAATCGTTTGTGGCGGATTTGTCTCAGCCAGAGTTAGAAGCGGCGCTCGCCAATCTGCAACAACTCTCGTGTTGGCCCGCCTCATATGACGGCAGCCACCGTGGCTTAGCTCGCTTGAAGGATTTAGCCAGCCAGCTGGTCGGTCGCTTTGCGTTGGCAGCAGAGCGCGAGACACGCGACCGTTACGGCGATGGAAATCTGACCCGATACAACGCCAATCTGGTTGTGCCCCGGGCACAACGCGTCGAAGTCGCGTTGTTGAAAGCGATTGCCACCGTTTATGTGCTCAACGCGACGACCGCGCAGAAGCGATATGACGACGAGCAAGTATTGATTAAGGAGCTGGTGGCTGCGGTATTGGAAAGCGCGCCCGCTTCGTTGGAATCATTCTTTTTGCAGGATTGGGATGCCGCCACCACCGACGCCGCAAAGCTGCGCGTCGTGATTGATCAAGTTGCATCGTTAACCGATCCAGGTGCCATCATGATGCACCAGAAATTAGTTCTCGACCGATCAACTCGCAAAGGGGCGGCGAAATAATGGCCGGCCGTATCAGAGACGAGGACGTGGCATACGTCCGTGACAACAGCGCAATTGACGAGGTCGTCGGCGAATACGTTCAGCTGAAGAACGCTGGTGGGGGACAGAAGAAAGGTCTCTGCCCGTTCCATGACGAGAAGAGCCCGTCATTCCACGTCACGCCATCCAAGGGATATTTCCATTGCTTTGGTTGCGCCGCTGGCGGCGACGTCATCGCATTTGTGATGAAGCTGGAGCACACCACCTTTACCGAAACGGTAGAGCGGTTGGCCGAGCGCATGGGATACCAGCTGCATTACGACACATCCGGTGGCCCATCGACATCAAACGGAATCAACCGTTCGCGATTAGTCGCTGCGAATACTGCAGCTTCGGATTTCTACCAATCACAATTGCAATTGCCGGCGGCCCAACACGGCCGTGATTTCTTACAGAAGCGCGGCTTCGATAAAGCGGCAGCGCAATCCTTCGGTGTTGGATATGCCCCGGATGAATGGGATGCGCTCTACAAGTATCTGCGTTCTAAAGGTTTTAGCGATATTGAAATTAGCACCGCTGGCTTGTCGAAAGAAGGCAC